>JAUVMS010000398.1 GCA_030600135.1 Hyphomicrobiales bacterium
CGCCCAAGCACGAATGATCAATATGGAATTTTTGATTCCGCGTTCCTGAACTGCGCCAAATCGGCTGCCAATGACGTTCTGGCAGAGCTGGCGGAATCGTGCGATCGACCGCTCTTCCGCCAAATTCCCGCCAAGTCCGGAGGCACAACCCTCCGGCGGGTTAAATAAAGTATTGTATTTGAAGGGGTTATGGTGGGCGCGGCTGGGATTGAACCAGCGACCCCTACGATGTCACCGTAGTGCTCTCCCGCTGAGCTACGCGCCCAAGTCGTACGTGCAGCAATCGTGCGCACGAGGTACGCCCGTTAGTCGCGCATAAATCACGGATCAGAGGTGGGCGTCAATAGGCTGCTAGGGCGGGATTAGAGCAAATTCGCTCCGTCCCTTCGCGCGCGCCAATCGACAAGCAGAGTTGCAGCTATTTGGTCTGATCACGCTCCAGTGCCTTCAGCAGGGGCTCGAGGCGATCGCCATAGCGTTTCCAGAGCGCGACGGAATCCTTGTACATGGGGCGGCGTACCTGGGCTGCGCTGGCCGTATAGACGCGTCGTTCGGTGCTTTGAAACTCAAGGCAGGCGTCCTCCCAGGGCAAACCGCAAAACTCCAAGAGCCTGCGGGTTTCGGCCTCCTGATCGGCGACCAGGTGCTCGTACGTCAGCTCATACATCGATACCGGCAGAACCTCATGCCAGTGGTTCATCAGATCGAGATAGAGGTTGTAGTATTCGCCGAGATCGGTGAGGTCGTAGGCATAGGGGTGGCCGCGGGCGAACAGATTCTTGTAGATGGAGAGGCAGGTATCCATGGCGCTGCGGCGATTGTGGATGATCTTTGCCTTGGGCAGGATCATGTGGATTAGGCCGACGCCGACGAAGTTGTCCGGCATCTTGTCGCTCACGCGGGCCTCGGATGCGGCATGCCTGCGGGCATTGCGCACGTAGTCTGCGCCCAGTTCCTGGCGCTGCGCGGGGTTCAGCCGTTGAACAATCTCCGGGAATGGCGTGTTTGCATCTTCTCTCCCCAGCCGGTCGGCGATCTGGGCAACTGCGTTCAGTTCGCCCGCCCCGTAAACCATTGAATGACTGGAGAGAATTTGCTCAGCCAGGCTGGTGCCGGATCGTGGCATGCCAACGATGAAAATCGGTGTTTCGTCCTGGCAGCCGTCGGGGGACAACGTGCTAAAATACTCGCTGGAAAAGCTTTGCTTTATGCGATCGAAATAGGCCCGTCTCTCCTCCGTGCGGTGGCTAACGGTCGCTCTCTTTAGACGATTGCCCTCATGCACGTAGTCGAATGCTTTTTCGAATTCCTTTAAGTCTTCGTGGGCCTTCGCAAGACCGAAACCGAGGTGCATGCGTTGTCGGTCCGTGAGTTCCTGACGTGCGTACAGCTCTGTCATGGCCTGCATGTCGTCGTCGAACTCGGTATGCTTGCGGGCGCTCGAGAGCATGCGATGGGCTTCGGCATTGCACTCATCCAGAGCGATGGTGTGGCGGTAGAGATCGATGGCCTCGTCAATTTGACCAAGGGCCAAAAAAGTATCGGCCTGATGGACGTGCGCCATCGGGTTCGTGGGATCAAGTGCCAGGGCTTTCTTGTGGTTTGCCAGCGCCTCGTCATTGTCCCCGCGACCGAGAAGCGAGTTGGCCAGCTTGCTGTACGCATCTGAGTTGGTTGGATCGATTCCGACCGCCCTCTTGAAGGACGCGATGGCGTCGTCGATGCGACCCTCCAAGTGGTCAATGTCACCCATGCCGAGGAGCGCCTCAACGTTGGTTTCGTCGATGGCGAGGGCGTGAGCGAAGCTGGCCAATGCCTCGGTCGTTTCACCAAGTGCTTGGTGTGCGAGCCCTAGGTTGGCATGACCTCTGGCGACCTCAGGATCTATGGCCAGAGCCTTTTTGAAAACCGCAACAGCATCCTCCAAGTCGCCGGTCTCAATGAGCAGGCTGCCAAGATTGTTGTGCGCCTCGAAATGACGAGGATCGAGCGTGAGGGCCTTTTCAAAACTCGCCTTTGCCGCGGCCTTGTCACCGAGTGCCTTGAGGGCGTTGCCGCGATTGGTGTGGAGCATGGCGTTGTTTGGCTCAAGGCTCAGTGCATTTTCGAGACTTGCAAGGGCGACCTCGGGTTGGTCGAGCTCCAAGAGAACGACCGCCAAATTGTTGTGAGCGCCTGCAAATCGCGGCTCGAGGGTGGCGGCCTTGCGGTAGCATTCGGCCGCGTTGTCGTAGAGCTTTTGACTGCGATAGGCTTCGCCAAGATTGTTGTGGGCGAGGGCTATGTTCGGGTTGGCTCGTATCGCCCTTGTGATGAACCGAGCGGCGTTTTCGTACTTGCCCAACTGCAACGCGATGACGCCCAGCAAATGATTGGCGTCGTGATTGTCGGGAACGACCGTTAGCACCTTGCGCAGGGTCTTTTGAGCCTGCTCTAGCTGACCGGTTTGATACTGCTGGAGTGCCAGCTGCATCGTCGGTCCAATCCTAAAACCTTTCTGGCGTTTCAAGATTTTGTCCTTCGCTGGCGGTTGCCATTGACCAGCAATGAAGTTTGCCGACCGCGTTCTGCGTCGCGGCGAAGAGACAACCATCTGAGGCCTGGCGGAGGCAAGCCCAATCTCCAAACTTCAACAGCCTGCTAGACCAGCCGGCTGCTAGACCAGCCGGCTCTGTTCCAACGCCGCCGCTATGAATGAAGCAAAGAGCGGATGCGGCTCAAACGGGCGTGATTTGAGCTCGGGGTGGTACTGCACACCGATGAACCAGGGATGGTCGGGCAACTCGATGGTTTCCGGCAATATGCCATCGGGCGAGAGGCCAGCAAAGACCAGCCCAGCCGCCTCGAGGCGCTCGCGATATTCGATATTGACCTCGTAGCGGTGGCGGTGGCGCTCTGAAATCTCCGCGGCACCGTAGATTTGGGCAATCTTGCTCGCTTCGCCGAGTTGGGCAGGATAGGCGCCCAACCGCATGGTGCCGCCGAGGTCGCCGTTGGCTTTACGCTTCTCGAGGGCATGGCCTTTCAGCCATTCGGTCATCAATCCGACAACAGGCTCGCTCGCTGGACCAAACTCGGTTGATGCCGCCTCAGGTAACCCGGCCAGGCTGCGGGCGACGTCTATGACGGCCATTTGCATGCCAAAACAAATGCCGAAGTAGGGCAGCCCGCGGGTTCGCGCATAGCGGGCGGCGGCGATCTTGCCTTCGGCGCCACGCTCGCCAAAACCGCCCGGCACCAGGATTGCGTGGACGTGGCTCAAAAACGGTGCCGGGTCCTCGCGTTCAAAGACTTCGGAATCGATCCATTCGAGGTTTACCCGCACCTTGTTGGCGATGCCGCCATGAACCAGCGCTTCGATGAGCGACTTATAGGCGTCCTTGAGGCTGGTATATTTGCCAACGATTGCGACCGTGACCTCGCCGTCCGGATTGGCAACGCGTCTGGAGATGCGCTCCCAGCTCTCGAGATTGGGCGCCGGTGCGTCGGTGATGCCGAAGGCGGAGAGCACCTCGGAATCGAGGCCCTCGTTGTGATAGGCGATCGGCACATCATAGATGCTGGCGACGTCGAGGGCCTGGATAACGGCGGATTTGCGAACATTGCAGAACAGCGCGATCTTGCGGCGCTCGTCGACCGGGATCGGGCGGTCGCAGCGGCAAAGCAGAATATCTGGTTGGATGCCGATGGAGCGCAGCTCCTTGACCGAGTGTTGGGTGGGCTTGGTTTTCAGCTCGCCGGCGGATGGAATGAACGGCACCAGGGTGAGATGGATGTAGATCGAGGCGCCGCGCGGAAGCTCATTGCCCAATTGCCGGATCGCCTCGAAGAATGGCAGCCCTTCGATGTCGCCGACC
>JAUVMS010000009.1 GCA_030600135.1 Hyphomicrobiales bacterium
ATTCCACTCAGTCTTCATCGAGGGGTTGCCCATTTTGGGCCCGGCTAAGCGAAATCAGGCGCGCCGGATGGTGACGCTCATCGATGCTCTCTATGACAGCAAAGTGCGGCTCGTGATTTCCGCGGATGCCGAGCCTGACGAGATCTATGTCCAGGGGGACGGCGCAAATCTCTTCGAGCGCACAGCCTCGCGCCTCATCGAGATGCGTTCCGCTTCATACTTGATGGATGACTATGGCTCGGTGCGCGGATGAGTGAGGTTGGAGCGGCCCGACGGGCCTGTGTTCGCCCACCCGGGGTAAGACTCTTGTTTCGGCGGCGGGTCGTCGCCTTGCGCGGTCGGGCCATTCGGGCTAGTCAACCGTCAGCTATTTTTCTGCACTATCAGAGCGGCAATTTGCTCAAGGGGAACTCAACATGGCGCGCAAGAAGATCGCGCTGATCGGCGCTGGCATGATCGGCGGAACGTTGGCCCACTTGGTGGGTCTCAAAGAGCTCGGTGACGTGGTTCTGTTCGATATCGTCGAGGACCTGCCCATGGGCAAGGCGCTCGACCTGTCGCAATCGGGTCCGGTCGAAGGGTTTGACTCGAGGATCAGGGGCACGAACGCCTACGCCGATATCGAGGGTGCGGATGTGGTCATCGTCACGGCCGGCGTGCCGCGCAAGCCGGGCATGAGCCGCGACGATCTCCTGGAGATTAATCTGAAGGTGATGGATCAGGTGGGCGCCGGCATCAAACGCTACGCGCCGGACGCCTTTGTTATCTGCATCACCAATCCGCTCGATGCCATGGTCTGGGCCCTGCAAAAAGCAAGTGGGTGCCCGCGCCACAAGGTGGTGGGCATGGCCGGCGTGCTCGATTCGGCACGGTTTCGCCATTTCATAGCCGAGGAATTCGGGGTCTCGGTGGAGGACGTGACTGCCTTCGTACTGGGTGGGCATGGTGACACCATGGTGCCGCTGGTGCGCTATTCGGCCGTGGCGGGAATTCCGCTGCCCGACCTGGTCAAGATGCGATGGATTACCGAGCAGCGGCTCGAAGAGATCCTACATCGCACGCGCAACGGTGGGGCGGAAATTGTCGGCTTGCTCAAAACGGGTTCGGCCTACTATGCGCCCGCCTCAGCGGCGATCGAGATGGCGGAGGCTTATCTCAAAGACAAGAAGCGTATCTTGCCCTGCGCAGCGTACCTGGATGGTGAATTCGGGGTGAAAGGCCTCTATGTCGGCGTGCCGGTGGTGTTGGGCGGCAATGGTGTGGAACGTATCGTCGAGATCGATCTGAACATGCGCGAGCGCTCCGCTTTCACTAGTTCCGTCGAGGCGGTCAAGGGGCTCGTCGAAGTGTGCCAGAAGATTGCACCACATCTCGGTGCGTGACGTTCAGCTTCGGAAATTTGGCGCGACAGCCCAATGAAGCATTGACAGGGCGCCAACAAAGGTCTGGTATACAAAATGCCAAGAATAAATTGATACCAACCGGTTTCTAATTGGATTGGACTGAAAGGCAGTTGCGAGGGCCCCATGAACATCCACGAATATCAGGCAAAGGCCGTTTTGCGCGAATTTGGTGTTCCGGTCGGTCGGGGCGCCCCGGCTTTTTCTCCCGAAGAGGCGGTAAGTGCCGCCAAAGAAATTGGCGGACCGGTTTGGGTGGTCAAGGCACAGATCCATGCCGGGGGACGCGGCAAGGGCCGCTTCAAGGAAGCAGACTCGGACGACAAGGGCGGTGTCAGGGTTGTCAAATCCGTCGAGGATGTGCGTGAGGCGGCCGAACAAATGCTCGGGCGAACGCTTGTCACGCACCAGACGGGCGAGGAAGGCAAGGCTGTCAAGCGGCTCTACATAGAGGACGGCTCGGCGATTGCTCGTGAGCTTTATCTCTCGGCATTGGTCGATCGCGGCTCGTCGCGGGTGGCGTTCATCTGCTCGACCGAGGGCGGCATGGACATCGAGGAGGTGGCACGCGAGACGCCGGAAAAAATCCTGACGATGACCATCGATCCGGCGACTGGGTACATGCCCTATCATGGCCGCAAGGTGGCGGCTGCGCTGGGGCTCAAGGGCGGCCAGATCAGGCAGTGCGTGAAGCTGGTCGGCAGCCTCTACAACGCCGTCGTCGATAAGGACATGAGCTTGCTCGAGATCAATCCGCTGATCGTAACCGAGGCCGGCGACCTCTTGTGCCTGGATGCCAAGGTCAACTTCGATTCCAATGCGCTTTACCGACACAAGGACATCGTCGAATTGCGTGACATCGACGAAGAGGATCCGGCCGAGGTCGAGGCTTCGCGCTACGACCTCAACTACGTCAAGCTCGATGGCAATATCGGCTGCATGGTGAACGGTGCCGGTCTCGCCATGGCGACGATGGATATCATCAAGCTCTATGGTGCGGCGCCGGCCAACTTCTTGGACGTCGGTGGCGGCGCCAACAAAGAGCAAGTGATGAATGCCTTCAAGATCATCCTCTCGGATGACGCGGTGCAAGGTATCCTGGTCAATATTTTTGGCGGCATCATGCGCTGCGACATTATCGCGGAGGGTATCGTCGCGGCGGCCAAGGAGATGGCGATCGATGTGCCGCTGGTGGTGCGGCTCGAGGGCACGAATGTCGAACTTGGCAAGCGAATTTTGAACGAGTCGGGGCTGGCGATCATTGCCGCAGACGACTTGAACGATGCGGCGCAGAAGATCGTCAGTCAAGTGAAGGGAACGTGAGCGCGCAGCTGTCATACTTTCCGGCGATCGCAGCAGGGGTCATTGCGGCGGTCCTGCTTGGATGGGCGAGCCGATTGCGTCGCAGCCTGGCCGTTTTCGTCTCCGTCTATGTGATCATCGGGTGCATAACGTACCTCTACTGGATCTACGTCGAGGCGGGGCCGCCACACGGCAGCTATGTGCCGAGTGTGGCCAATGCCGGTGAAATAGCATGGGAGTTCGCGGTGGCGCTCGCTGCGATCATCGCTTGGCCGCTCTGGCCCGTTCTTCGGGCCATCATGTTGGATATGTAACGACTGCTTGGGATGGAAAGATGTCTATTCTCGTCGACGCGAATACCAAAGTAATCTGTCAAGGCCTCACCGGCAGTCAGGGCACCTTCCATACCGAACAGGCCATCGCCTACGGCACCAAGATGGTTGGTGGCGTCACACCTGGCAAGGGTGGCGAGTCGCACCTCGGCCTGCCGGTTTTCGACACTGTGCGGGAGGCGGTCGAGCAGACCGGCGCGACGGCGAGCGCAATCTATGTGCCGCCGCCGTTTGCAGGCGACGCCATCCTCGAAGCGATCGATGCCGAGGTGCCGCTCATCGTCACCATCACCGAAGGCATACCCGTGATGGACATGGTGAAGGTCAAGCGGGCGCTGGAAGGCTCCAGCTCGCGGCTGGTCGGGCCCAACTGCCCGGGCGTGATCACGCCGGATGCCTGCAAGATCGGCATCATGCCAGGCCATATCCATAAACGCGGTTCGGTTGGGGTGATCTCGCGCTCGGGAACGCTGACCTACGAGGCGGTCAAGCAAACGACGGACGCCGGCCTCGGCCAATCGACCTGCGTCGGCATCGGTGGTGATCCGGTCAAGGGAACGGAGTTCATCGATGTGCTGGAAATGTTTTTGGCGGACGAGGAAACGAAGTCGATCATCATGATTGGCGAGATTGGCGGTTCGGCGGAAGAGGATGCCGCCGAATTTATCAATTCTTCGTCAGTTAAGAAACCGACGGTGGGCTTCATAGCCGGGGTCACTGCACCGCCTGGTCGCCGCATGGGTCACGCTGGCGCAATTATTTCCGGTGGCAAGGGTGGCGCGGAAGACAAGATGGAGGCAATGCGCTCGGCCGGTATTGCCGTCGCCGACTCTCCGGCCTCGCTCGGCACGACACTGCTAAAAGTCTTAAATAGCTAGCACGGAATGTCTTGCCATTGGCCCAATCCTGGATACGGTGAATTTCAGGATCACGGGACGCCCGAAAAGGAGTTGGGCCCATGGCACGGCAAGACCTGAACGAGGCCTTTGCGCGAACGTCGTTCTTGCACGGCACGAACGCGGCCTATGTCGAAGAGCTTTACGCGCGCTATCAAGACAATCCCGGAGCGGTCGACGAGGAATGGCGCAATTTTTTCGCCGCCATGAAGGACGACCGCGAGAGTGTCATCAAGGAAGTACATGGGCCATCTTGGGCGCGTGAGGGCTGGCCACCATTAGCCAACGGTGAGGTCGTGGCGGCACTCGATGGTGATTGGGGCGCGGTCGAGCAGCAAATGCAGGGCCACATACAGGCGCGGGCACATCAATACGGCGTCGACGTCTCGCCCGCTTCGACGCTTCGCGCGACGCAAGATTCGGTTCGCGCGTTGATGATGATCCGCGCGTACCGTGTGCGCGGCCACTTAGCGGCAAATCTCGATCCGCTCGGTCTTGCTGAACGCCGCGACCATCCCGAACTGCGCCCACATACCTACGGGTTTACCGAGGCAGACTTCGATCGACCGATCTTCCTCGACAGGGTTCTCGGTCTCGAGATGGCGTCCATTCGGCAGATTCTCGATATCCTGCAGCGGACCTATTGCGGCACCATGGGGGTCGAGTTCATGCACATCTCGGATCCGGCACAAAAGTCGTGGATCCAGCAGCGCATCGAGGGTGAGGACAAAGGCGTTTCGTTCACGGTCGAAGGCAAGGTGGCGATACTCAACAAGCTCATCGAGGCGGAGACATTCGAAAGTTTTCTCAACACGAAATATACCGGCACCAAACGGTTTGGGCTCGATGGTGGCGAGGCGGCGATCCCGGCACTCGAACAGATTATCAAGCGCGGCGGACAACTCGGCGTGCGCGACATTGTCTTCGGCATGCCCCACCGTGGCCGCTTGAACGTACTGGCGAGCGTCATGGCAAAGCCGCACCGGGCTATCTTCCACGAGTTCAAGGGCGGATCGTCAAAACCGGAAGACGTCGAGGGTTCGGGCGACGTGAAGTATCACTTGGGCGCCTCGTCCGACCGTGAGTTCGACGGCAATAGTGTGCACCTCTCGCTAACGGCGAATCCCTCTCATCTGGAAATCGTCGATCCGGTCGTGCTCGGCAAGGTGCGGGCAAAGCAGGATGCACGTGAAGACCATGAGCGCACCACCGTGCTGCCGCTCCTGATGCATGGCGATGCGGCCTTTGCGGGCCAGGGTGTGGTGGCGGAATGCTTCGGGCTTTCCGGGCTCAAAGGGCACCGAACTGGTGGTTCAATCCACGTCATCGTGAACAATCAAATTGGGTTCACGACGGCGCCAAGCTTTTCGCGCTCATCGCCTTACCCATCGGACGTTGCAAGGATGATCGAGGCGCCAATCCTGCACGTCAATGGCGATGATCCCGAGGCGGTCGTCTATGTGGCGAAGGTCGCCATCGAGTTTCGTCAGCGCTTCGGCAAACCGGTGGTGATCGACCTGTTCTGCTATCGCCGGCATGGCCACAACGAGGGCGACGAACCGGCGTTCACGCAGCCGTTGATGTACAAAAAAATCCGCAACCACCCACTGGTGTCCGAGGTCTATGCGAGGCGCCTGGTCGAAGAGGGAACGATCACCGCAGAAGGCGTTGAAAAGTTGGGCAACGATTTTCGCGCGCATCTCGAGAGTGAATTCGAATCGGGTGATGCCTATCGACCGAACAAGGCGGACTGGCTCGATGGTCGGTGGTCGGACATCGGTTTTGCCGAGGAAGGTGCGCGGCGGGGTGAAACCGCGGTGCCGCTCGAGAAATTGAAAGACATTGGCCGCCACATTTCCACCGTGCCGAAGGACCTGCATGTCCACCGCACGATCCAGCGGCTCTTGAAGCGGCGTCGGGAGATGGCGGAAGGCACAATCGGTGTCGACTGGGCCATGGCTGAACTGCTTGCGTTTGGCACGCTGCTCACCGAGGGTACGCCCGTACGCCTCTCGGGCCAGGACTGCGAACGCGGAACCTTTTCGCAGCGCCACTCTGTCTTGATCGATCAGGAGGACGAGAGGCAATACACACCACTCAGTCATATCGCGCCGGATCAGTCGGCATTCGAAGTCATCAATTCAATGCTGTCCGAGGCGGCGGTACTCGGGTTCGAGTACGGCTATAGCCTGGCCGAGCCGCTGGCATTGACGCTTTGGGAGGCGCAATTTGGTGATTTCGCCAATGGTGCCCAGGTGGTGATCGATCAGTTCATTTCCTCGGGCGAGCGCAAGTGGCTCAGAATGTCTGGCCTGGTGCTCCTCCTGCCGCACGGCTATGAGGGGCAAGGGCCAGAGCACTCCTCGGCCCGCCTCGAGCGGTTCTTGCAGCTATCCGCGGAGGACAATTGGCAAATCGCGAACTGCACGACACCAGCCAATTACTTCCATATCCTGAGGCGGCAGATGCACCGCAAGTTCCGCAAGCCCCTTGTGATCATGACGCCAAAGTCGTTGCTCAGGCACAAGCGCGCGAATTCTTCGCTGGCGGCGATGGCGGAGGGCTCGACGTTCCACCGCGTGCTTTGGGACGATGCCCAAATCAAGCCCGACCAGACCATCAGTCTGGTGCCTGACGAAAAGATTCGCCGGGTCGTGTTGTGCAGTGGCAAAGTCTACTATGATCTGTATGAGGAACGTGATCAACGCAAGATCAACGACGTCTATGTTATGCGTTTGGAGCAAATTTATCCGTTCCCAGCGCGGGCGCTCATCCAAGAACTCGGCCGGTTTAAACAGGCCGAGATCGTTTGGTGCCAGGAGGAGCCCAAGAACATGGGTGCGTGGAGCTTTGCCGAGCCGAATATCGAATGGGTGCTCGAGCATATCGATGCAAGATTCACGCGGCCGCGCTATGTCGGGCGCTCCGCATCGGCCGCCACGGCAACCGGACTGTTGAGCAAGCACCAAGCCGAGCAAGCAGCCCTCGTCGAGGAGGCGCTGGTACTCGAATAAATTTCGTCGGCGTTGCCGGGCGAAGGGAGAGAAAGGAAGAGGGTCATGGCCATTCAAATCAAGGTGCCGACGCTTGGCGAGTCGGTTGCCGAGGCCACGGTTGGGCAGTGGTTCAAGAAGGCTGGTGACGTTGTTAACGCCGACGAACCGCTGGTCGAGCTTGAAACCGACAAGGTTACATTGGAAGTGAATGCGCCGGTCTCGGGCACGATCTCCGAAATTGTCGTGGGTGAGGGCGACACCGTGGAGGTCGGCGCTGTGCTGGGTTCGATCGCGGAGGGTGCGGGTGCGGCGGCTGAACCCAAATCAGGAAATGGAGCGGCACAATCTGCAACTGCAGCTGACGCTAAAGAATCGAGCGTTGTCGCACAGCCCAGCAGGGTCGCGGCCGAGATGCCGCCAGCGCCGTCGGCGCGCCGAATACTCGAGCAAAGCAATATCGATCCGGCCACGGTTGCCGGTTCCGGAAGACGCGGACAAGTATTGAAAGAAGACGCGATGCGTGCCGCAGTCGATCCTGGCGCGTTGACCGCCGCGGCCGCGTTGGCGCCACAACCTACTGCAACGGCGGAAGCGCGAACTTCATCGACACCGGTCGACGCGGATCGCGAAGAGCGGGTGCGTATGTCGCGGTTGCGACAGACCATCGCGCGGCGGCTCAAGGACGCGCAAAACACCGCCGCGATGCTGACGACGTTCAACGACGTGGACATGACGGCGGTTATGGGGCTACGCAGGGATTATAAAGAGCTGTTTGAAAAGCGTCACGGGTTGCGGCTCGGCTTCATGGGATTCTTCGTCAAAGCGTGTATTCAGGCTCTCAAGGATATTCCCGCCGTCAATGCCGAAATCGACGGCACCGACCTGATTTACAAGAACTATTATCATATCGGTGTGGCGGTTGGCACCGAGAAGGGCCTCGTCGTGCCAGTGGTGCGCGATGCGGACCAAAAGAGCCTGGCGCAAATTGAAGGAGACATCACGGCGTTCGGCCAACGGGCTCGTGAGGGCAAGCTCGGCATCGAGGATTTGCAAGGCGGTACGTTCACGTTGTCCAACGGCGGTGTCTATGGCTCGCTCATGTCGACGCCGATCCTCAATGCGCCCCAATCTGGGATATTGGGCATGCATCGCATCGATCAGCGACCGGTGGTTCACAACGGGGAAATCGTTGCGCGGCCGATGATGTATCTGGCGCTCTCTTATGACCATCGCATAGTTGATGGGCGTGAGGCGGTCACGTTTTTGGTCCGCGTCAAGGAGAGCCTGGAGGACCCTCAGCGCTTGATTTTGGAGCTCTAGCAGGATTTAGACAAGCAGACAGTGACGTCTGAAAGGCAAGTCGAATGGCAAATGCTTATGATCTGGTCGTGATCGGAACGGGACCTGGTGGCTATGTGTGTGCGATCCGAGCGGCGCAGTTGGGCTTGTCCGTCGCCGTCGTCGAAAAGCGCTCAAGCCATGGTGGCACTTGCCTCAATGTCGGATGTATTCCCTCGAAGGCGCTCCTGCATGCGTCTGAAGTTTTCGAGGAGGCCGGTCATGGCATGGCCGATATGGGCATCAAGGTCGCGCCAAAACTCGATTTGGCAAAGATGCTCGCCTTCAAAGACGAGGGGGTGAAGGGCAATGTCGACGGCGTGCAATACCTATTGAAGAAAAACAAGATCGATTCGGTTCACGGCACCGGACGTATCGTGGCGTCGGGCAAGGTCGAAGTGCAGCCCGAACAAGGCGATGCGCAAACGCTCGAAACCAAGAGCATCGTCATCGCGACCGGATCGGATGTGACGCGCCTGCCGGGCATCGAGATCGATGAGAAGCGGATCGTCTCATCGACCGGAGCGCTCGAGCTGGATAAAGTCCCAGGCAACTTGCTGGTTGTCGGCGGTGGCATTATCGGGTTGGAACTCGGCTCGGTTTGGCGCCGGCTCGGCGCGGATGTGACCGTCGTTGAGTTTCTCGACCGGATTATTCCGGGCATGGATGGTGACGTCGCCAAGCAATACATGCGGATACTCAAAAAGCAGGGCATCAAATTCAAGCTGGGACATAAAGTGACCGGCGCTAAGGCCAACGGCAAAGCGCTCGATGTTGCCGTGGAGCCCGCCGCTGGGGGCGATGCACAAACGCTGTCCGCCGATGTGGTGCTGGTCGCTATTGGTCGGGTGCCGTATTCAGAAGGTCTCGGACTCGATGAGATCGGGGTGCAAAAGGACAATCACGGCCGCGTCATGGTCGATGATCACTATCAAACGAACGTACCTGGGATTTATGCTATCGGCGATGTGATCGATGGTCTGATGCTGGCGCACAAGGCCGAGGACGAAGGTGTGGCGGTCGCAGAGATTTTGGCCGGGCAGGTGGGGCACGTGAATTACAACGTCATCCCGAACGTGATCTACACTTACCCTGAAGTGGCTTCTGTCGGCCGGACCGAAGAAGAGCTTAAAGAGGACGGGATTGAGTACAGCGTCGGCAAGTTTCCGTTCCTGGCTAATGGGCGGGCGAAAGTCAACCGTCAGACGGACGGCTTTGTAAAAATCCTCGCCGATTCCGAGACCGACCGCATTCTGGGAGTCCACATCGTCGGGCCCGATGCCGGCAACATGATCGCGGAGGCAGCGGTTATCATGGAATTTGGCGGGTCGGCGGAGGATCTGGCGCGGACCTGTCATGCGCACCCGACGCTCACCGAAGCGATCAAAGAGGCCGCGCTCGCCGTCGACAACCGTGCTTTGCACATGTAGGGCTCTGCACCTTCGCTCGGATGCGTGCGGACTATTCCGCCGCGGTTACGCGGTAGCCGGCATCGCGAAAGAGCTGCACAAGTCCCACCTCACCAGGCAGGTGCAAGGCGCCCACGGCGATGAAGGCGCTACCGTGTTCGAGAATTGGCAGTGCGCGATCACGCATGCGTTCGTTGCGATAGGTAATGAGCGCCTGCTGAAATCCGTTGATGGCGGTTTCCGTCTCCGGGCCGGAGCCGGCGAGCTGTCTGGTGAGCGCCCAAACCGCACCGATGCGGCGGCCAAGATAGAGCTGGATCATCGTTTCCAGACTGTCCTCAGCACGATCGCGGAGGCGAATGCTGGTCTTGAGCCAGGCCAGCTGGGCATCAAGTGGGAGACCGGCCATGGCCCGGAGTTGCTCTTCGGCAGTTTCCAAACCAACGAGATTTGCTCCGCGCTTTTTCGCCGTCGCCTCAATGCTCGCATCCAGGCTCTTGAGCCCCGCCGCGGCGCGGCGCAATTCGCACTCGGGCAAAGACAGGAAGACCGTTAGGAGCCACGGCTTTAGTCGTTGGCCGATGGGGCCGGAAAAACCGTTCTTCGCCAAAATTGTTTCGGCGATTGCGTACTCTTCCTTGGTCAGGAATTGGTCAAGCGTTCGACCGTCGGTGAACAGCAGCTGCGGGCCGAGCCCAGCCATTGCTTGGCCGACACTTTCAGGGCTCAGACCGGTGGCCTCGAGGACAATGGTTTGCGCCGTGGCGATGGCGTTTCTCACACCATCTGGAAGCGCGTGAACGCGTTCGTCGGTCATGTGAATTGTGCCGAACAGCCAAGAGGTCGGTAAGCCAGGCTTCTCGATCTTCCAAAACAGTGCGCCGCCGTTGAGTGTGGTGCTGGCCCGCGCCATTATTTTCTCATAGGCACCCGGTTCGGACTGCTTTAAGTCCGCCAAGATGTCTTGACCCTGGCATGGCGGCGGCGACAGCTGTGCATTTGCAGACGGCGGCAACAGTGCAAGCGCTGAAATTAGCACGGCGAACGTTGCAAGGTTGGCCAGTCGAGCCAATCGCGCGCTAAACAGACTGAGGCGCCCCATTGCACGAACTCCCGATTTCGGTTGATGTCGAAACCAACTCTATCCGCACACTGTCATAGCAGCATTGCAGGCGATTGACGAATGGCCATGGTGCCGCGATAGGCTCGTCAATCCCGGTCTGAGCGGCCTTGGCTAGAACGACTCGAGCCAGGGGCGCAGCTCAATCTCCCAGGTCCAGGCCGAGCGCGGTTGCCGCAGTACGTTCATGTATGACTGCGCAATGGCATCGGGATCGAGGAAGCTGTCGGGGTTGTCGCCGGGCTGCTCGTGACGGCCCGGTCGGTCCGGGCTGCGCACGCCACCGTCGATGACGAAATGGGCGACATGAATGCCCTGCGGGGCGAGTTCGCGCGCCATGGACTGGGCGAGGCCGCGGAGCGCGAATTTGCCCATGGCAAAGGAGGCCGACAGTGGATAGCCCTTCACGCTGGCCGAGGCGCCGGTGAAAAGTATGGTGCCGTGACCCTGCGCGAGCATGCGTTTGGCGGCTTGCTGAGCGACGAGGAAGCCACCGTAGGCGGTAACGTCGATGGCATTTTTCACGGCGTCCGGATCGAGTTCGACAAATGGGCCGCGAACGCGGGCGCTCGGATTATAGAGCACGACGTCCAGCGTCGGGCAGATGTCCGCCAATTGGTCGAACATCGTCTTGACGTCGCCTGGATCGCGAGCGTCGCAGGCAATCCTTTCGGCCCCGAGTGCTCCGGCCAAATCAGCAAGCTTGTCGATGTCGCGCGCAGCGAGAACCACTTTTGCTCCGTCGGCGGCCATCTTGCGTGCGAAGGATGCGCTGATGCCTTCGCCGGCTCCGACGACGAGTACGTTTTCTGCCATGGTCCAGAACCTCCCATATCTGCCAACGCGGCCTAGACCATGATCTTTTTGATTGGACTCACGGTCTCGTGTTTTTTCGCTCACGCCAAATGCGTCCGCGGCGCATGGCTGCGCGGGCGCGGCGTTTCTATGGTTGCGCTACGGCTCGCGACAAGCGCTCGCACCTTGAGCGCGATGCGCCGGGCCGCAGTCGCGGCCTGAAGCACGTCACATCAAAATGATCGCGCTTTAGGCGGCGCAGCGGCGCCAGCGACCCGATCGATGGCCAAGTGTGCCGCAATCAGTCTATCGGATAAGTTGTTCGCCGTCAGTTCCCCGAAGCACGCGGGTGCGCCGATTCGTAGACGTGCAGCAGTCGGACACGATCGACCTCGGTGTAGATTTGTGTTGTGGAGAGTGAGGCGTGACCGAGGAGTTCCTGGATCTGGCGTAGGTCGGCGCCGGCGCCAAGCAGGTGGGTGGCAAATGAATGACGAAGCGCGTGGGGTGTCGCCGTCGCGGGCAAGCCAAAGGTGTCGCGTAGCTTTTGCATCAGGAGCTGGATGATGCGTGGGCTCAGCGGCCCACCCTTGGCGCCGAGAAAGAGTGGATCGTCGGCGTCCAGGGTATATGGACAGAGGATGAGGTAGCGCAGGATCGCCTCTTGCGCGACAGGCAGCACAGGTACGAGCCGCTCCTTGCCGCCCTTGCCGACGACGCGAAGAACGTCACGCAGTCCGGTTGGAGCCTCGCGCACCGTGAGGGACAAGGCCTCTGAAATGCGCAGGCCGGAGCCATAGAGCAGGGTGAGGACCGCAATGTCGCGAGCTGCGATCCAGTCGATTTCCGTGAACGGCTGATCCTCGACAACCGCCATTGCCTTGTCGACCGCCAGGGGTTTGGGAATGGCGTGCGGGATTTTTGGCAACGCAACGGTTTGAATTGCCCGGTTTCGCACGATGTCGCGGCGCTCCAGGTAGGCAAACGCTGTGCGGAGCGCCGACATTGTGCGGGCGAGGCTACGGCTCGAGGCGCCGGCCTTGCGCCGTACCGCCATGAAGGCGCGAAAGTCCTTAGGCTGGAGGCGCGCGAGATCGGCAAGGGCGGGTGGATAGCCGAGGTGGGTGGTGAGGAAAGCGACGAACTGGCGGGCATCGCGGCCATAGGCCTCGATGGTCTTGTCGGCGAGGCCACGTTGGCGCTCCAGATGGTCGAGCCAATTGGCGATGGCTTGCTCGAGATCGGTATCGAGCGCCAATTCGACCTGGCCTGCCTTGCGTGATTTTTGCGTTTTCGAGGTCACCACAACACAGTCGGTGTGCGTTGGTTAACAAGTGGTTAACGACGGCGCGCCAACGCGGCCGCTTTACGCCTTTGCGATGGGTTCGCCGTAGTGCTCGACGGTGGGAAACGGGTCGTAAAATGGGTGCAGCAGCGCGCGCCAGCGCTCATAGCGCTCGCTCTTGCGAAATCCGATTTCGTGGGCATCGACGCTCTCCCAGCGCACGAGCAGGAGAAATCGGCCCGGCGTTTCGAGACATGGGCGGACCTCGAGGTCGATGAAGCCTGGGGTCGCGGAAATGAGCGGCAATGCCTCTTCGAGGGCCGCTCTATAGGCCACGGCCTTATCCGCACCGACGTCCAGAACGGCATGCTCGAGGATCATGATGCGGCTCTCTCGGCGGTCTGCGCACCGATGGTCGGGCGCGGGCTAAACGATCTTTTGTCCGGTGCTCTGCCAATCCGCCAGGAAGGTGGCGAGACCCTTGTCCGTGAGTGGATGCCTGACCAGCTCCTTGACGATCTTGGGTGGTATGGTGGCGATATCGGCGCCGGCCATGGCGGCCTGCTTGACGTGGTTCACGGTGCGAATCGATGCGGCCAGGATCTGCGTGTCAAAATCCGGGTAGTTGTCGTAAATCTCGCGGATCTCGTCGATCACCTCCATGCCATCGAGACCAATGTCATCGAGGCGGCCAATAAACGGCGAAATGTACGTGGCGCCGGCCTTGGCGGCGAGCAGGGCCTGGTTGGCGCTGAAGCAGAGCGTGACGTTGACGGAGACGCCTGATTGGGTAAGCGCGCGGCAGGCCTTGAGACCGTCCCAGGTCAGCGGCACCTTGATGGTGACGTTGTCGGCAATCTCGGCAAGCTTGCGGCCCTCGGCCACCATGTCGTCGCTGCCGGTGGCGGCAACCTCGGCGCTGACATCGCCATCGACGATCTCGCAGATTTCGCGGATGACTTCGGTGAAGTCGCGCCCTGATTTGGCGACAAGCGAGGGGTTTGTCGTGACGCCATCCACAAGTCCGGTTGCCGCCAGCTCTCGGATTTCATCGACTTCTGCGGTATCGACAAAGAATTTCATCGTTCATGCCTTCTTGTTGCCTGGGCGGACACTAGACTTTGGTGCGGCTCGAGCGAAACGCGAGAGTGTCGTTGGTTGAATAGCTTGTTCACATACACAGATGCGTCGACTGATACTGAAGCTCGGCGCGTGTCGGTCGTCGTACCTGTTTTGCTCGACGCAAGCTACGACTATTTGGTCCCCGATGACCTCGACGTCGAGCCGGGAAGTTTCGTGCTCGTGCCGTTTGGCAGCCAGCAGCGCATCGGCGTCGTGTGGGACCGGCTGGACGAGGGCGCGAGCAAGGTCGACGTCGCCAAGCTGAAGCCGATAATCGCCACGCTCGACGTGCCGCTACTGCCAACGATCTCGCTTCGCTTCGTGGAATGGGTGGCGCGCTATACGCTGACGCCACGGGGCATGGTGCTGCGCCTCACCATGGGTGCACCGCAAGCATTCGAGCCAGAAAAACCACGCTTCGGCGTGCGGTTGGCCGGGCCGGAGCCAGCGCGCATGACGGACGGGCGGCGACGCGTGCTCGAAGTCGCAAGTGACGAGCTCATTCGTGCGAAAGGGGCGCTTGCAGCCGAGGCGGCGGTCGGCATCGGTGTTGTCGACGGTCTGGTCAAAGCGGGTACGCTGGTTCAGGTGGAAATCGCCGCACGCAAACCGCTGCGACCACAGCCAGACTTTGCTCAGCCGGACTTCCAGGGCGATCAGGTGGCGGCCGTGCATGCGCTGCAGGCGGCCGTGGATGCGGCAAACTACAATGTCACATTGCTCGATGGCGTCACGGGGTCCGGCAAGACAGAGGTTTACTTCGAGGCCGTGGCGCGCGCGCTCGAAGCCGGCCGGCAGGTGTTGATACTGCTGCCCGAAATCGCATTGACGGGGCAGTTCGTCGCGCGCTTCGAGGAGCGCTTTGGCGTGCCTCCGGTGGAGTGGCATTCCGGCGTCGCGGCGGCCGAGCGCGGGCGGAACTGGCGGGCCGTCGGCGAGGGCGAGGCGCGCGTTGTGGTGGGCGCGCGGTCATCCCTATTCCTGCCGTTCCGGGACCTCGGGCTCATTGTCGTCGACGAAGAGCACGACAGCTCGTTCAAGCAAGAAGATCGGGTCATCTATCAGTGTCGCGACATGGCCATCGTGCGGGCATCGCTCGGCGAGGCCGCAGTGGTTTTGGCATCGGCGACCCCGTCGATTGAAAGCCATGTGAACGCCCGCAGCGGACGCTATCGGCACGCGCGATTGACCGAGCGCTACAGCGAGGCCGAGTTGCCAACGATCGAGGCGATCGATCTCAAGGTCAACGCGCCCGAGCGCGGCAGTTGGTTGAGTCCGATCCTGGTCGAGGCGCTCAAGGAAACCCATGCCGCCGGGCAACAATCACTGCTGTTCCTCAATCGCCGCGGCTATGCGCCTTTGACGCTCTGCCGGAGCTGCGGTCACCGGCTCAATTGTCCGCAGTGTTCGGCCTGGTTGGTTGAGCACCGTTTTCGCGAACGGCTGACGTGTCATCATTGCGGGTTCTTCATCCCGGTGCCCGAGCACTGCCCAAAATGTGGAGATAGGCAATCGCTGGTCGCCTGCGGACCAGGCGTGGAGCGCATTGCCGAGGAGGTGAAGGAGCGTTTTCCCGAATTGCGAACGGCGCTGATGTCGAGCGACCTCATTACGGGCGTTCGCGGTATGCGGGAGTTGCTGGCGAAAATCTCGGGCGGCGAGGTGGATTTGATTATCGGCACACAGATTGTGGCAAAAGGCCACCACTTTCCGAACCTTGCCACGGTCGGCGTAGTGGATGGCGATCTGGGTTTGGGAATGGCCGACCCGCGCGCGGCAGAGCGTACTTTTCAGGTGCTGCATCAGGTGACGGGGCGTGCCGGGCGGGCCCATGTCAAAGGTCGCGGCTTTGTGCAGACCCATCTGCCAGAGCATCCCGCGATGGAGTCCATCGTCACTGGTGATCGCGACGCCTTCCTCGACTACGAAATTGCAACGCGGCAGGCGGCGCTGATGCCACCATTCGGTCGCTTGGCCGCACTCGTGATATCGGCAAAATCCCAGCCCGCCGCGGAGGTTTTTGCGCGAACGGTGGCGCGCAGTTCGCCACGGGCAAGGGCGGTCGAGGTGTTGGGACCGGCGGAGGCTCCGCTTGCCGTTGTTCGTGGCCGGTACCGCTATCGAATTCTGGTCAAGGCGACCCGTGATATCGACTTGCAGGCCTTCATACGGGCTTGGCTAGCGGGCCTGCCAAAGACCAAGGGCGACCTGCGTTTGGTGGTCGATATCGACCCCTACAGCTTTTTGTGAGGGCTGCTCGTAGGCGTCAGTTCAGACGTCGAGGCAAATTTCGCCAAATTGGCAATTTGGCTGCACTTCAGGTGCGCCGCCTGCCTACATCGGAGCGCTTACAAGTGCGATTTCTAAGTCGTGTTCGGTCACATTAACCATATGATGCGACATAGTAAATCCTTATAGAGATTGATTAGTCCGTGCATGGACGAATTCCGTCAATCTGTTTATCGTGTGCGGCGGATTCTGCTCCGCCATTTCCTAGTTCACCTGTGTCTATCCGTGTCGATCTAAATCGACGTAATACCCCAGAATACTTGACTAATCGTACTGTTGGCGTCTAGGTAGATCCGTCGACGTCGATCAACAACGACCTCACAAACATGGGCTGAAATATGGGCAGCGGTTTCTGCCACAGGGGGTACGTCATGGCCCGGACACTGAACAGGCTCTCGGTTGTCAAGGTCGCGGGCCTGAAGAAGCCTGGCTATTACGCCGATGGCGGAAA
>JAUVMS010000051.1 GCA_030600135.1 Hyphomicrobiales bacterium
GACGGTGGTCTGAGGGGATGTTGCTTTCGCATCCGTCCCCTCGCCGCGGATTGCTTCGATCTGAGCAATGGCATCCTCGAGCGCATCGAACACCAGGAGCGTCGATGCGTGCCGAGCGCGAAAATCGCGCACCGGTTCCAACACCTCGAGGTCCTTCCACTTGCCCGATGGCGGCGGGCCGTCGTGTTTCAGCATGTGTCGCATTTGTTGGGCAACGCTTCTGATCTCCTCAGCCGTTGCGCCAACTGCGTGGGCGCCGACGGCAGCAGCCGAGCTTTGCCCCAACAAACAGGCCTTCACCTTCTGGCCGTAGTCCGTGATGACGTCGCCTAGCATCGTGATATCGACAGTAACCGTCGAGCCGCAAAGCTTGGAGTGGGCCGTCGCCGTGGCATCGGGATTGGCCAGACGCTCGCAGCGCGGGATATTGGCTGCCAGCTCCAAGATGCGCTCGCTGTAAATCTCATTGAGCGTTGTCATCCAATGGCTCCGATGTGACGTAGTCAATGCGCTCACTCTCTTGAAGCGATCCGC
This sequence comes from Hyphomicrobiales bacterium, assembly GCA_030600135.1. GTDB lineage: Bacteria > Pseudomonadota > Alphaproteobacteria > Rhizobiales > JAUVMS01 > JAUVMS01. The sequence continues at coordinate 535 of JAUVMS010000051.1, forward strand.
ACCCCACTATATATCCGCGAATGAGGAGTTTGGATATCGTCTGGCAAAAACAGGGTGACACGTAGGAAATATGGCCCTAGAGCACTCTTGATCAAGGACGGAGGTTGCGGCGCATCAATTTGGTGCCCGCTGAGCGAGCCGGCGACGGCACAAATGAGAATTGCGACGCATATTCGGGTATGCTCAATTACAGCCTGGGCGGTCGAAGCGGCGTCTTCTGACGATAAGGTCACTTGAATGGATGCAATTGTGAAGAAAATCAGCGCGGTGGCAAAGAGCACGGTGCTCGAGCCTGTGACGCCTGATCGGCCGAGCCGCGAGGAAGCCGAAGAGGCCGTACGCACGCTGATCGCTTGGGCCGGTGACGATCCGAGCCGCCAGGGCCTCACGGATACACCGAAGCGCGTTGTGAACGCGTTTTTGGAGTTTTTCAGCGGTTACGATGAAGATCCTGCCGATGCATTGTCGCGGACCTTCGACGAGGTCGGTGGCTATGACGACATCGTGATGCTCCGAGACATCGATGTCCATTCGCACTGCGAGCATCACATGATCCCGTTCATAGGTAGGGCCCATGTTGCCTATTACCCTACGGACCGGATCGTGGGGATATCCAAGCTGGCGCGGGTCGTCGAGATCTTTGCCCGTCGCCTGCAGACGCAAGAAACCATGACGGCCCAGATCGCCGAGACCATCGACATGGCGCTTCGACCCAGGGGCGTCGCGGTCATGATCGAAGCGGTGCATCAGTGCATGTCGTTGCGCGGCGTGCAAAAGCCGAATGTGGCGACCATCACGACGCAGTTTACCGGACTGTTCAAGGACAACGCCGCGGCACAGCAGAAATTCATGCTGTTGGCGCGCGGTGACCGCTAGCATGTCAGGGCGACAGGCAACGCGGTTGCGAGTTTCAGACGCGCTCGGTGCGGGCAATCTGCCGACCATAAATATTGAGGCGTGGTGTTGAGTTCTCTGTTTCCCGAGCGGGGCGACAAGAACCAGGTTGAGGCCGGGTCGGTCTTCATGCCTCGGTTCGATAGCGCCGGCGTTTTGCCTGCCGTGGTGAGTGATGCCGACAGCGGCGAAGTTCTCATGCTGGCATTCATGAACGCCGAAGCCTTGGAGCGCACTATTCACTCAGGTGTTGCGCACTTTTGGAGCCGATCGCGTCAGTGCCTTTGGGCCAAGGGTGAAACGAGTGGCAACCTCCAGCGCGTGGTCGAGCTACGTACGGACTGCGATCAAGATGCGGTGTGGTTGCGTGTTCGCGTCGAGGGAAAAGGAGCGTCCTGCCACACTGGGCATCGCTCGTGCTTTTATCGCGCCGTCCCACTGACGATTGGCGATGCTGTGACCTCGAAGCTGGACCATGTTGGTGGCGAGCCCATGTTCGACCCGAAAAAGGTCTACAAGCCAACCCAGTAATTTCTCCCGGGCATTTCCCGTAAGGTTCGTGACTGAATCGAGCAAGCATCCATCGCGGAAATACTTTCTAAATATTTGCGAATCTCACGAATGCTTTTCGCCCCTCGTTAGGTTTGTTGTGTCCATTTCATCGCATGCCCCGCGCGATGAGCTTACGATTAATGAAGAGTTAATGTTCAACCTGTCATGATTCCGCGATTGGAATCATTCCGGACGGCCCATTGAATGGGGCATGAAGTTTGCTTCTTAGGGCCTATTGACGAGCCTTTGCGAGGAACCCTGCTGTGATTGACGGCAAATTAGGTATAGCGCTGGGTGGAGGAGCGGCCCGCGGCTGGGCACACATTGGAGTACTCAAGAGGCTGATAGCGGCCGGTCTGTCGCCAGAGATTGTCGTCGGAACATCAATTGGCGCCGTGGTTGGAGGGTGCTATGTGGCCGCCAAGATAGCCGAGCTGGAAGCATTCGCGACCAGCCTGACACGCCGCAAAGTCTTCGGCCTGCTAGATTTCAACATGGCGGGATCGGGACTCATTTCGGGTCGACGACTGTGCGATCAGCTCGAAGAGCATATCAAGCCCTTGATCATTGAGGATTTGGAACGACGCTTTGCCGCGGTCGCAACTGAACTTGGAACCGGCCATGAGGTGTGGCTCAATCGCGGTCGCCTTGTCGACGCAATGCGCGCCTCCTATGCCATGCCCGGGATCTTCAAACCAGTCCGCGTCGCCGGCCGCTGGCTGATCGATGGAGCGGTCGTAAATCCGATCCCGGTTTCGGTCTGTCGTGCTTTGGGGGCCCAAGTCGTGATTGCCGTCAACCTTCACAGCGACACGTTCGGAAAAGGCACAATCGTGCCTGAGTGTGGCGCCGTCGAAGCGATCGACGAAAGCCCAAACGACCTCGAGGTCGTCAATGGCAATGGTCGCTCGGCCATTCACCTGCTGCATCGACAATTCTTCGGACGCTCAGATGCACCTGGTATCTCCACCGTCATGATGGACGCATTCAGCATTATCCAAGACCGCGTGGCGCGGTCGCGACTAGCCGGCGATCCGCCCGATCTGATGATCAACCCACGGCTTTCCGGATTCGGCCTGTTCGAATTTCACCGAGCCAACGAGTTGATCGCGCTTGGCGAGGCTGCGGCCGATCGCGAACTTGAGCAAATTAAAGAGCATGTCGAGCATCTGGCGGCCTAGCCAGCATTTTTGTTGCGACGCAAGCGTCACAACTACCAAATACTCCCGCTCTGTCGCTCACCAGTTGCAGGCCATCCAAATCGAGCGGTGCCTCTGTCGTATGCCCCGGATCAAACAAAAATATCCGCGTATCGAAGCTGCCCGATTGGCCTCACTTGTGTCTTGCAAGTTGGCTCGATCTTCTTGCGAAACGGGCGAACTCCTATCCCGTCGCAATATAGGCGCGCATAGCTTCTGCTTCCATCTCGGCTTCGGCGATGCGCTGCTTAACGACGTCACCGATTGAGACAATGCCGATCAACTGACCGTCATCGACGACAGGCAGATGGCGGAAGCGGCGTGCCGTCATCTCAGCCATAAGCTCGTCGATGGTATCAGAAAGGGTGCATGTAACGACGCTCTTGGTCATGGCCTGCTCGACCGGGGCGCTCAGCTGCTCAGGGCCGCGTTCCGCCAGCACGCGAACGACGTCTCGTTCCGAAATGATGCCGGCAATGAATCCACCCACTTCGGTCACAACCACCGACCCAATTTTACGCGACGCCAGCTCCGTTGCGACTTCGAGCAACGTGTTGTCCGGCCGCATTGTGAAGACACCCTCGCCCTTGTCCTTGAGGATCGCTGCGACATTCATGTTTTGTTCCTCCTTCCCGACCAATTTGAGGACATTTGTCCTATCGCCCCCCGGCGATCACCGCGCTCCCCTCACTGGACAACGGCACACCGTCCTTGGCCCCAGCCAGCCCACAAATTCAAGTTTTTGTGTTGTCTATGATGCGGAAAGACTTGAGTTGGTGCAAGTCCGACAATGCCTGAACATGATTCCTTTGGAAAAACTGGCTTCGATCGATTGCGTCTTGTCGCGATGAATTCGCCCTCGTCCCACCCAATCGCGAGACCTGAGGGTCAGTGCAAGACTTGGGTTGAGGAATCCTGACGCCGATCGAAGAAGCTAAAGGTAAAGAGGCCGATGAGGAAGCCGCCGAGATGGGCCTCCCAGGCGATGCTTGCGCCATTCGCCAAGGTTGCACCGCCGAGACCAAAAAGAAAATTCAAAGCAATCCAGATCCCAATGACCGCCAAAATTTGCGGGTCCCGCAACATCTCCGGGATCGATGCAAGAGGGACCTGACCTGGTCGGCTTCGCAGATCGCCTAGCCCCCCCGAACGGATCGCAGGCATGAAGAAACGCAATGCCGCCGCCATGAGACCCGAAACAGCACCCGAGGCACCGACCACCGGAACAAACGCACCAAAATGAAAAACGAGATAGAACGCTATGGCTGCGATGCCGCAAAAAGTCGAAAAGGCAAGAAATCTCAGACCGCCGATCCGACGGGCCAAGGCACCGCCAAACGCCAGCAGCCATGCACAATTGATGATCAAATGGCTCAAATTGCCATGCACCAGCATATAGGTGACGAACGAAGTGACTGAGGCGACGTCGCCACCTGGCAGTTCGCTTGCAGCGCCCGCATACCGGGCTGGAATGAAAGCCATGGCCAAAGTGATGTAGTGGTTTTGTTCATCGGGCAGCAACAAGCGAATGACTTGGACCGCGGCCAATAGAGCTAGGATCCACAAGACTGTGGCGGGAACGTTGAAAATCGGCTCTCGGCTCACAGCCTGAACACCCCTTGTCTGGAATAATGTGCATCAGCTTTTGGCCGGTAACAACCAGCAAAGGGCTATCCAACCGGGTAGTACTCGAAAAGGCGTCGGTCCAGCACGCATTCAGCAACAATGTTCACCTAACTGCTCATCGCCAACCAATCAAGAGAGCTCGTTGAGCTGCTTGGCACGCCAAATGCTCCACTCCTTCGGTATGACGCGGGCTAATCATGAGCATCGTTTCAGATTGACACGTCATCCAGCACCGGACCCAGCATCGGTGTTGGCAACTGGTGATGGGGCAAGGCGAAAAGACCAGGTTGGGAATGAGACAGAGTACAACCAAGCATTTGTATGCATACTGGAACGAAGTTCGGGGCGAGCGACTAGCACCCAAACGGTTTGATATCGAGCCCGCCCAAATCGCTTCGATACTGCCAGAAACATTCATCCTCGAGCGGTCCAATGACGGGGAATTTCGTTTCCGGCTCGCAGGCACGCGAATTTGCGAGTCCTTTGGGCGTGAGTTTAGGGGCGCGCGATTGTTGGATCTCTGGCAATCCAACGACCAGGCAAAGTTGGATGAGCTGCTGCTGGGGTCGCTGCAAAATGGTGCCGTTGGGGTGATTTACTTTCACGCCGAGACGGAAAAGCAGGTGTCAATTGAGTGCGAGATGCTGCTTTTGCCGCTTTTGCACACCGGCGATCGCATTGATCGACTTCTCGGGAGCCTCGCGACCTTGGAAAAACCCTTCTGGCTCGGCGCCACACCGCTCGTACGACTGCAGTCCAAGGAAATTTCCGTCATTTGGCCGGATGGTCGACCATGCGGCCAACCCCGCAGCGAAGTTCGCCGCGCCCTAGCCAAGACCGAGCCGACCTACACGCGGATCGTCACCTCGGCGCATCGCAGCTTCAAAGTCTATGACGGCGGTCGGGCAAAGGATGGTTCTGGCTAGGTTGGCACAACTCTTCGCAAATCTGGTGTTTGCGGACGAGATCTCCACGCCGCAATCGCTAGCGTTGTGGGCGGCAAGACGTGCGCCCCCTCAACATCATGCCCGGTGGTCCGTGCCCGGTTCTGTCTCATTGTTGGCGCAATCGTGAATGTTTCATAACGATCCGCATAGTGATTAGTGATTTCTTAAGTGTAAGAGACGATCATCTGCTAGTCGGCCAAGGTGATCTGTTTCTTACGCAAGCAGCGCCTTAGTTCGACACATTGAACACCCAATAGATCGGGATATATCCGTAAACAGTCATGGCCATCACAACGTCCGCAACCGCCAACGACCTCAGGCAAAGCGCTGCTCGAGCCCGCGTTGTTCCCGATCGTCGCCGCTACAAAAGGATTTCGGTGAATCTGTTGGGACGCTTTATGCGTGAAAACAAAGAAGAATATCCCTGCCGGTTGGTCGACGTTTCCGTTGGTGGCGGAGCCTTTCAATCGCCTGAGATCGTCGACGAAGGCGAGCGCATTGTCGCCTATTTCGACGAAATTGGTCGGCTCGAGGGGCGTGTCACGCGCCGGATTGAGGGCGGATTTGCAATTGAGATCCAGGCCACGCAGTACAAAAGAGAAAAGATCGCGGCTCAGCTGACCTGGCTTGCCAACCGCAATTTACTCGGACTGCCGGATGATCGTCGCCACGAGCGCATCGTGCCCAAGGTCCGCGAGTCGGTGCTCAAGCTACCCAACGGCGCTTTGCTGCAATGCCGTGTTCTCGACGTGTCTGTGAGTGGCGCATCGGTCGCCGCGGCGATGCGCCCCGAGTTGGGAACCGACGTTTTGCTTGGTCGACTGCGGGCGAGGGTCGTGCGCCATCATGACCAAGGCATCGGCCTTGAATTCACCGACATCCAGCAGCCGAACGCGCTACGCCGCCATTTCGGCTGACCTTCAGCGATAGCAGAGGCGGGCGATCAACGTCACGCCAGCGTGTGACGCGACGCTATTGGGTGGCCGGCCGCTACATCGCCTTGGGCGAGCGATCGAGACCTCAGCGACAATTCCTGACTGAAAGCCGTGTGGTCGAAACGGCTACGCGCACCCCAAATCCAAGTTCAATTCAATCTCCATGGCCCAAGCTCATGCAATACTCCGCCACGCAACATCATGCGAAGCATTTCGAAGTATCAGATCTCATTATTGCGGCACTTATCTCTTTGTTAAGCATGTTGTATTGAATTTTATTATCCATTTTTGAAATTTTCTATTCTGCTCTTCATCTCATTTTGGCAACCTCCTGATAACAATGTAACAAATTCGGGAGGAACGTCATGCTGGGCTGGCGAATCAACTTCGCTTGTTTGCTATTTATTCTCGCTGCGATGCCAGGGGCGGCAGTGGCTGATTATTCAGGGACCAGCCACACCTCGCTGTTCATGCGTGTATATGGCCATTCCAATCCGCCCATGGGGTTCGTACGGTTCTGCGAGCTCAATCCGCGGGAATGCCAGGCCAGGCCAGTGCAGAACCAACGATTGGACCTGACGCCGACACTCTGGAATGATTTGGAGCAGGTCAACCTGTTGGTCAACAAGACCGTTGTGCCGGTTAGCGATCAGGACCTTTATGGCCGATCGGAATATTGGACGTTTCCCTACACAAGTGGCGATTGCGAAGACTATGTGCTGCTCAAGCGGCGCTTACTAATCAGACGTGGATGGCCACTGAGCGCATTGTTGATCACAGTGGTCAGAGATGAACGCGGCGGCGGCCATGCCGTATTGATCGCTCGCACATCAAAGGGAGATTTTTTGCTCGACAACAAGCGCGACGAAGTCGTCGCTTGGTACAAAGTACCTTATCGTTATCTCAAGCGGCAATCCTATCGCGATCCAAAACGATGGATGTCGCTGGTTCCCAAAAGGAAAAACGCCGTGCTTTCGCAAGCAGGAAACCTGCCCAGATAGGGCGGGTACGAGAGCACATGAGATCATAAAGTCCCGGGCCCAGTTGTCCCCTCACCCTGCCATCCCGACCCCGACACTGGGCTCGTACTCGGGCCGGCCTCGATTGAGTGCCGGCCTCTTTTTTTGTTGCTGATGACAATGCAGGGGGCGTGCCAGCTTACGGGGGCCAACCCCACCAGCCTAACGCTGCCAAGGCCGCAACGAAGCCCCCCACCAATGCCGCTCACGCCAAATGCCCTCGACCTTCGGGCACCAGCGGTGCATTATTTTTGCCCGCTCACGCCGTTCGTCGGGGGGGCCGTCTACGTGGGCGACATCGTCTTTCCCGATCCGGGCCGAGAGGATGACCTCCCGAAAGCTCGCGACCGAACCGCACGGGTCAAGAAGTGCGGGCCAGCATTCGAGGCAAACATGCGGATGATTTCTGCCGATGACATGCAAAAGGGGCTCACATTCGATGCCCTGATCGACGCACTTGACGAGGCGCATCGCGAGCCAATGCCTGAGATGGGCGACACCTTGCTGAGCGCCGGCAACGCCGATTATTTGGTTCGCTCGGCCTGGATGCCTGGTCGCATGTTGGGTTCCAAAATGGTCACGGTTTTTCCCGACAATCCGACAAATGGCAGCTTGCCATCTGTGCAAGGGGTGTATGCGCTCTTCGATGGGATCGACGGCAGCGCCACCGCCATTATTGACGGGACCGCCCTCACCTACTGGAAAACGGCAGCCGATTCGGCCCTAGGCGCACGCTACTTGGCGCGGAGCGAACCCGAGACACTATTGATGGTCGGGGCTGGCGCACTCGCTCCATGGCTTGTTCGAGCCCACCTCAGCGTCCGACCTTCGCTCTCGCGCGTCCTGATTTGGAACCGCTCCGCCGATCGCGCCTCCTCCCTCGCCCGAACGCTCAACGATGAAGGCATTCCCGCACGCCAAACCGGCGATCTCGAGAGTGCGGCACGCAGTGCCGATTTGATCACCTGCGCCACCCTTTCACGCTCACCGCTCATCCGAGGCACCTGGTTGCAACCCGGCAGCCATCTCGACTTGGTCGGCAGCTATTTGCCGGAGATGCGCGACGCCGACGACGAAGCCATGGCCCGCGCTCGGGTCTTCGTCGACTGTCGCGCGACGACGCTGGAATTGGTCGGCGATCTCATCGAGCCCATTTGCTCAGGCGCCATCACCACCGACGGCATCCTCGGCGACCTCTACGATCTGGCGCAAGGTTGCCCGGCCAGAACAACGCAATCGCAAATCACCGTGTACAAGAATGCCGGTGGCGCTCATCTCGACTTGATCACTGCCCAAGCGGTAGTGCAGCTCCTCGATTAGGCAAACCGGGCGGCCAGATTAAGACGTTTGCTGAATTTATCTTGTGGTACATGTTTTGCTTAGTGCATTGTTGGGCAATCGAATCGTAGCTCGAGGAAAGGATGAGATGTTGATGAATGCGCGTTCGGCAGTTTTGTTGACTGGTTTTGCGGTCGCGTCGACGTTCGTGTTCACTCCGCCTACCCACATCGCCTCCTGGGGGGCTCAAGCATTGGCCGCTTCGGCGTCGGTTGGCGGACGACGACTAACGTGCGGTACTGGCAAAGTCATCATCAACAACAAGATGAGCGCCATCGGTCGCGCCAGTCCGTCAAAGCGCGAGATCTATCTCAATCTGCGGCGCCTGCGCGGCTACAACAGGACATTTCAGCAGTTCGTTTTTCTCCACGAATGCGCACACATGTACATCGTCGACGAGTCGAGGGCTGATTGCTGGGCGATTCGGCGCGGCCTCTATCGCGGCCTGTTCTCAGCGCGCAGTGTCGATTCCATCTGCAAAGCACTCTGGAATACGCCATCCGGTCGCTATCATTTTGGCGGCCCGAACCGATGCCAGCACATGAAAACTTGCCTCGCGACCACGAAGTCGAACATCAAGCGCCGCAAGGTGCGCCGGCGCAAGGTACGTCGTCGAAAGAAGTAAGAATCACAAGAATAATTGTGTAGTCACGTGATAGATGAATTGCCGCTAAATTGAATATTGGAAATGCTCACTTGAGTTTTATTTCTCATTATTGGGCTTAGTGATTGATTCGCTGCAAGTTTTCCCATTGCGGCCACAGTCATAACACCGCCCTGTCACGATCTGACGTCAGCTTCTCCCTCGTGAAGCGTTTGAGCGGTCCCTGGAACCGAAATGCTTCACGGATCACCATTAGGGAGAAGAACGATGAGCAGATTAGCAACCTTGCTAACCCTTCTAGGTCTCGCGTTTGGCGCCACGTCGGTAGCCGTGGCCTACACCCCCCTCGGAGACGCTGTCTCGCCTAAGTCCGCCGTGGTCTTTGGTCAGGACGAATGTAAGGAAGGCGAAACTTGGAACGAGGAAAGCAACAAGTGCGAGGAAAAGGAGTCTTAATGCTCCACTTGCGCTGAGTTAGGCGTACTGGGTGGTGGCGCACCATGGACGCAGCCCGCGCCGCCACCCGGTCGTATTGGATTTCATGGGCACGCGCATTCATTGCAATCGGCAGCGGGGATGGCCAAGAAATCGTAGAACTGCAGGCGACAGGTCCAGCGGGCTCCGGTAAGCTCTGCCCATGGTCCATAAGGCTTCAATCAGACCAGATGTGCGGGGATTGGTTGCGTACGTCGGCCAGAGCGTCGCTGTGCACGTCGACCGACCAGTCGGTTCGCGGCATCCGCGATATCCGCACATGAGATATGAAATCAACTACGGCTATTTGCCCGGCACGACTGCCGCGGACGGGAATGAGATCGATGCTTACATCATCGGCGTCGCGAAGGTTGTTGATCGGTTTGAGGGTCAATGTATCGCCGTGATCCAACGATTCGACGACGTTGAGGGAAAGTTGGTCGTGGTCCCCTTCGGTAAGGACCTCTCAGATGAAGATATTCGAAAGGCAACGCTGTTTCAGGAGCAGTTCTTTAGGTCGAAGATTGTTCGAAGACGATGATGTTGGATGGTTGGAACGGTTGTCCTCGGTCTAATAGACAACGGCGCGCACCCACCCGCTACCCTGTAGATTTTCAGCACACGCCCAAGACCGCAAGCAATGGCAACGTGGCGCCTCGGCCCTGCATATGACGGAGTCCGGCCAACATCCACAATCCGCCATCTGCCGACAATTTCTCAGAATCAAGCCCAACTCCCGCCGTGTTTCATATGCAATGTAACAGGCTCAGGGCCGGGGGGCTGCGCGGCTCGAGTGACCGTCAGCGTTCGGAGGAGCCTATGCAGATGTTTTCCCTCAAGTCCGACTCGACCAACAGTTCCAGCGCCCGGCCCGATGTCGACGTGCGGGCCACCACCGCGCCCACACCGACCAAGCAGAGAGATGGCGAGCAGACACAACTGCCTTCCATCGCCAAGCATCACCCGGTAGCCGACCAAACTGTCATCTCCAATGAGATCACCATTGAGGGCAACCTCACCTCTGTCGGCAAGGTTTGCCTCGAAGGCGCGGTCGAAGGCGATGTGCGTGGTCGCTCGGTGACGGTTGGCGAGAAGGGCTCGGTGACTGGTAGCATCCTGGCCGAGGAAGTTGCCGTCTACGGTCGCGTTTTAGGCACCGTCGAAGGCAAGAACGTCATGCTCTACAAATCGGCCCATGTCGAAGGCGACATCATTCACGAGGGCATTGGCATAGAGATGGGAACCCACTACGACGGTCGCCTGAAATGGCGCGGTGAAATCCGTGAGGATCACCGCCGGCCCGAACCTCACAAGCGGTCCAATGGTCACGAACAAGTCGCGATCGTCGAGCCCGAAGCCCAGGTCGATCCCTTCGCAGCCCATCGCTGCCTTGCAAGCGAGCGCTGAGTTCCCGAGCTGAC
>JAUVMS010000186.1 GCA_030600135.1 Hyphomicrobiales bacterium
TCCGGCAAGAAATCCCGCGATCGCGCCAACGACCAATAGGATGATAAGAGCTTCCGCTGGGGCAGGCATGTCTCCCCCTTCATCTGATGATTTTGCCCGTACCGCTCTCAATACCTACTCAGTTGCGTGTACGAATCAAGAGTTTATCAGTGCGAGATGTCTCCGGCATGTCCTGATCCAAGGGTTGTGAGTTAATTTGCCCAAAGTCGCTTTGAGGGGTCGGATGGGCGCCATCTTGCTGCGATGCAAAATTTCCTTGATTCCATTGCTGCATTGCGGAACGATCGTCAAATATGTTTATGCAATGAGCGGATGGCGGAAAGCCGAGCCGTGTGCCAAGTAAGCGCGCCCAGCGTCGAGAATTTGGCATCGGTGCCTGCAAGGGCCAATGAGAAATAGCGAAAACGCGACGTCGTCTGCATGAGCCGAACGAGAAGTTAGGGGATTGACATGACCGATAGTGCGCTTGCCCAAGCCGAGGCGCCCGCGAGCGATCACAAGGATCTCTACGACATTGGCGAGATCCCGCCGCTTGGCCACGTGCCGGCCAAAATGCACGCATGGTGCGTGCGTCAAGAAAGACATGGCCCACCGGAAGAGGCCATGCAGATTGAAGTTGTGCCGACGTGGCAACTCGACAGCCACGACGTCCTCGTCCTCGTCATGGCGGCGGGTGTGAACTACAACGGTGTTTGGGCCGCACTCGGCAAGCCGCTATCGGTGCTCAATGTTCACAAGCAGCCCTATCACATCGCCGGCTCCGATGCTTCCGGTATCGTTTGGGCCGTCGGCTCCAAGGTGAAGAATTGGAAGGTTGGCGACGAGGTCGTCATCCACTGCAACCAGGACGATGGCGACGACGAGGAGTGCAATGGTGGCGATCCGATGCTCTCGGCCACCCAGCGAATCTGGGGCTATGAGACGCCGGATGGATCCTTTGCCCAGTTCGCACGGGTCCAGGCGCAGCAGCTCATGCCTCGTCCCAAGCATCTGACCTGGGAGGAATCGGCCTGCTACACCCTGACGCTGGCGACCGCCTATCGCATGCTCTTCGGCCATCGCCCCAACATCTTGCGCCCAGGCCACAACGTGTTGGTCTGGGGCGGTTCGGGCGGACTTGGTTCGATGGCCATTCAGCTTTGCGCCACCGCGGGCGCCAATGCCATCGGCGTCATCTCCGACGAGGACAAGCGCGAGTTCGTCATGTCGCTCGGCGCCAAGGGCGTGATCAACCGCAAAAACTTCAATTGCTGGGGCGAGCTGCCCGAGATCGGCACCGAGGACTATGACAAATGGTTTGGTGAGGTGCGCAAATTTGGCAAGGCCATCTGGGATATCACGGGCAAGGGCGTGAATGTCGATTTCGTCTTCGAGCACCCCGGCCAGGCGACGTTCCCTGTCTCGACCTTCGTCGTCAAGCGCGGTGGCATGGTGGTGATCTGCGCGGGCACGACGGGCTACAAGCTAACCATGGATGCGCGCTACGTCTGGATGCATCAAAAGCGTATTCAAGGCTCTCACTTTGCCCATTCGAAACAGGCGAGCCAGGCCAACCGCCTGGTCATTGAGCGCCGCATCGATCCTTGCATGTCCGAAATCTTCCCATGGGATGAAATTCCCAAAGCTCACACCCGCATGTGGAAGAATAAGCATTTGCCGGGCAACATGGCGGTCTTGGTGAACGCGCCGACCACCGGATTGCGAACGTTCGAAGACATCATCGAGGCGTCGACGTCGGCCTGAGCAGATACGAACCGTCGTGGCGGCGGGCATGCGCGCAACTAAAACGGCGTTTACGGCGAAATGGGTGGCATGTTGCGAGAGACGTGATAAAGCGGATGCTGATCTAAGGGTTTCAGTTGATTGGATCCTGAGAGATCTCGCGCTCCTCACATGCAGTCCAATCCTCTATGCTCCGCCGCCTCGCGCCAATCGTGTTCGTTCTGCTCTGGTCGACCGGGTTCATCGGTGCAAGGCTTGGCGTGCCGTTCGCCGAGCCGTTCACGTTCCTCACCATCCGCTTCGCCCTGGTTGTCGCCCTGCTGCTTGCGATTTGTCTTGCGTTCAATATGCGATGGCCGACCGCGACCGAGGCGCGACATGCCTTTGTCGTGGGCGTATTGCTCCATGGCGTCTACTTGGGCTGTGTGTTCTGGGTCATTGATCGAGGAATGCCGGCGAGCGTTTCGGCCCTCATCATTAGCCTCCAGCCAATTCTGACGGCGGTGTTCGCCATGCCGTTGTTGGGCGAGCGTATCGACACCCGCCACTGGCTGGGCCTAGGGCTTGGACTTGGAGGCGTCGCGCTGGTGCTCTCATCCTCACTCGGCGGAACGGCCGCAGGCATAACAGCAGCGACCTTGTTTGGCGGTGTCCTGTCGCTCATCGGCATCACGGCCGGCACGATCTACCACAGGCGATTTGCATGCGGCACGGACCTCTGGACCGGTGCCGTGTTTCAATATCTCGGTGCGCTCTGCATCACCGGCCCGGCCGCACTGCTCAGCGAAAAAGGCAACATCGTTTGGTCCGGCCAACTGTTCTTCGCCCTGATCTGGTTGATTTTTGTGCTCTCCATCGGCGCCATCATGTTGCTCATGGTGCTGATACGGGAGAATGCGGTGTCGCGTGTCGCCAGTCTATTTTACCTCGTGCCGCCGGTTGTCGCCGTGCAGGCTTGGTTCCTGTTCGGCTCGCGATTGGCACCGATCCAATTGGTTGGCATGCTTGCCGTGGTGGTTGCGATTGTATTGGTCGGCATGGCCCGCCCCAATCAGGCGGCCGGTGCCCACGCAGGGTGAACACCAGCACAACGAATTCACCATGCAAGCCCACAATTCTTACCACCGCATGGACCAGCATCCCCTTTACCCTACCAAAATTAAAAATGGACGTTGGCGGGGGTGAGGAATTTAGAGCGTGGTCGGAATATTGACACTATAACAGACCCATAAGAATGTTCTCTCCGGGGCTCAAACGAATGACGTCCGAAATTGAGCAGCTCATTTCCAGGATGCGTGCAGCGCGCGAGCGCCTGTCTTTCGATTTGGCGAGTGAAGAGGCATTCCGTGCGCTCACCCAGTTGCAGGCGCGAGAGGCATCGGGTGAACCGTTGGATCAATCGGCTGGCGGCGGATTGCGAGAGCGGTTGGACAGGGAGCTTGCGGGGCGGGCTGATTTCGCCGCGTATCGCGCACTTGAAAAGGCCATAGCGGTCCTTGAGCGAGGGGCCGAGCCCGAACCAATGCGCGAGCTGAGCCAGACGGGCGGTGGTCCGTCGGATTTATCTGCGTCGATCCCGTTCGCAAATACAATTGGCGAAGCCGAATTGCCGCCCACCTGCGCCGATCGCACCGATCAAGCCCCTTCGGATGTGGCCAATGACGAGTCGACCGATGACCACGATACACAACCGCTGCAATCCATTGACACCGAATCAAGCGAAGATGACCTCACTCTAATCGCCGGCATTGATCGCGAATTGGCGAGCGTGCTCGCCGCCGTGGACATCCGGCGTTTCGCCCAGATCGCCGAATGGACGTCGACCGATGTCAATCGCGTAAGCGACAAGAACGAGCTAGGTCGTCGTATCAACACTGAAAATTGGATCGAGCAGGCTAAAATTCTTGCTGGTGGCAGCATGACCTACCATGCGCGTCGAAGAGATATGCTGGCGCCCCTTACCGTCGCCCCGACAACGCACCTCTCGTCTCAATCGGGCGAGAGCATCGCCAACGTCGCTGATCGGATCGTGCCGGTCGACGCGCCGACCGCAGTCCACGAGCCGCCGCCCGCGCGCGCGGGCGAAGCACAGCCACGACCGGAGCCTGAGGCACAGCACGCGTTGCACCCGATATTGGCCGTCGCGGCATCGGACGTGGCTGCCGTCGCTCGCGAGCAAGCTGGCGAACAAGACCGGAGCACCGCGTTTGCATCTGCCACGCCGCGCTCGGTATCGAGCCTGGTTGCAGGCTCCATCGCCGAGGCGACGGCCGAGGTAGAGCCCGATCTGCATACGGCCGCCGAACGCACACGGTCCGATAACGATGCATCGCGTGAGTCGTCGGGCGAACCGACATTGGAATCGGCAGCCGCCCTGATCGATGAAGGGCCGAGCCAAACAACGATCGCAAGTTGCGTGACCGCCGTCGAAAAGCACGCTGGCGATGATGCAGCGCTAGCGAGCGCGGAACCGACCGTCAGCGCGTCGCCGCCGGTATTGACCGAAGCATCCGAGGACGAGACCCAGGAGCCGGAAGATACCGGCGCGAACGCCTTGAATAGTGAACGTGCTCCAGGCCAAGGTATCGGCCCTGATGAGGAACGAACCGCGACCCTCGCCCCACTAGTGGACACTCGCGGCCATAACGGAACTGAACCCTCCGATCAGGACGTGCAGGACTTTTCTGATCCGCCAGCATTTGCGCAACCCTATGCCGTCGTTGACGAGGCAGAGGTCAAGATCGCCAAGTCACCGGAGTTCGAGACGAGCACGGAGCGAAGCAGCGATACCGAGGACCCGTTCATAGATGAACCCGCCGACTACCGATCTGAAACGCGGTACGAACACCATAGCGAGCAGGCCCGAGTCGGCCGCTCGATGTCGGCCGCGCCGGAATCGCCTCGCGCACCGTGGGACGACGTCAACACCAACGACGTCCAAGCCGATGAAGTAACGAGGTCCGCCGTGGGAGGCTCCGCTGCCGGGACGGAGCCATCAGGTTTTGATGCCGAAGAGCCCGCCGGTGACTACTTTGCCGCTGTTCGGGGCGAAGTGGACGAAGCGAGTGTCCATATCGTGCGCCAAGGCGAAGACGTCGCGCTTTCACAGGCACAGATGGACGACGACAAGCCCAAGCAGAGGACCGGCCTCGTTCGACGCTTTGTCCGTGTGCTGCGTGGCGACTAACTGCAATCAACTGTGCATGCCGGCCCTGCGATGACCCGTCGTCTTTGCAATCCGTCAAATCCTCGGAAATAATCCGGGTCAATTCCAACACTGGGGCAATCGACATGACCACTGCTATTGACGGCACGTCGGCGGGCGAGAAGTCTTTGCGCTCAAATCTCGCTGGCGAGATCGATTATGCGGCGGCGGCAGCCACGCTTATCGAAAAGGCCAAGTCCCGCATGATCGAGCGGGTCGTAACGAACGGCCGGATTGACTCGGCCAAGCTCGAGGCAGAACAGCACGCTGCTCACGGTTTTGCCTGGCTCGCAACCTATGTCGAAGCACTCCGACAGATGGCGGACTATGCGGCGCGGATGTCGTCTGAGGGCCGGCTTGGCGAGTTGGAGCATCAGCTGACCGAGCTCGCTGCCGCAGAATACCTGGCCCAAATTGCTGGCGGCATCGCCATGAGCCAGGGCGAAGTCGTCCGCCTCGCCGACCTCGGGTTGGGCGAACGGGATCGCGAAGAATTCTTGGACGAGCCGGTCCGCCGTCTGATGGCAAAGAGCACTGACGTCGAGCTGCGGGCGCACGTCGCCGGTCTCATTCGCGAGCAGCAGGCGGCGGCGACGTGCGCCGATGCCGGCCTCGACGAGACCTACGAGGCGATGCGCGATGAGATGCGCCGCTTTACCGAGGCCGAGGTCGCGCCACACGCCCATGAATGGCATCTGGCGAACGACTATATTCCCATCGACGTCATCGACAAGATGAGCGAGTTGGGCGTCTTCGGGCTGACCATACCGGAGAATTTTGGTGGTTTGGGGCTCGGCAAAGAGTCCATGTGTGTGGTTTCCGAGGAGCTTTCGCGCGGCTACATCGGCGTTGGTTCTCTCGGTACGCGGTCCGAGATTGCCGCCGAGCTGATTTTGACCGGCGGCACCGATCGCCAAAAGGATCACTGGCTGCCCAAGATCGCTTCTGGTGAGGTCTTGCCCACTGCCGTTTTCACCGAACCCAACACCGGCTCCGATTTGGCCTCCCTGAAGACACGCGCGGTTCTGGACGGCGAGGTCTACAAGGTAACCGGGCAAAAGACATGGATCACCCACCCCGTGCGCGCCGATCTCATGACCATGCTGGTTCGCACCAACCCCGGGGAAAGCGGCTATAAGGGTCTTTCCATGTTGCTGGGCGAAAAATCGCGTGGGAGCGATAGCGATCCGTTCCCCGATTCCGGCATCACCGGCGGCGAGATCGAGGTACTCGGCTATCGCGGCATGAAGGAATATGAAATCTCCTTCGATGGCTTCGAGGTTTCGGCCGACAACCTCCTCGGCGGCGAGGAGCGCCAGGGCTTCAAGCAACTGATGCAGACATTCGAGGCGGCGCGCATCCAAACCGCTGCGCGCGCTGTTGGCGTTGCCCAGTCAGCCTTTGATCTGGCCCTTCGTTATGCGACGGATCGTGTGCAATTCGGCAAACCGATCGTGAGCTTTCCGCGCGTGGCGAACAAAATCGTCATGATGGCGGTCGAAACGCACGTCGCACGCCAACTCACCTACTTCGCCGCCCGCGAGAAAGACCAAGGCCACCGCTGCGACCTGCAGGCCGGGATGGCCAAGCTGCTGGCCGCCCGCGTCGCATGGGCCTCGGCCGACAACGCCCTTCAAATCCATGGCGGCAACGGCTTTGCACTCGAGTACCCGGTCTCTCGCCTGCTTTGCGATGCACGCATCCTAAACATCTTCGAAGGCGCCGCGGAAATACAGGCCCAGGTGATCGCGCGTCGGCTGCTCGCGGCTTAGAGCCTGTCGCTATCGTATCTAGAGCAGGACTATAGCTGGTCGAGTGCATGCTCGAGATCGCTGGCGAGATCGTCGACACTTTCAAGCCCGACGGAAAGTCGCAGCAAATCCCGTGGCACCGGCGAGCCTTCACCCTCGA
>JAUVMS010000227.1 GCA_030600135.1 Hyphomicrobiales bacterium
CCAGATTGGCGGAACTATGCTGGTTAGCTGCTGGAACGGTCGCAGTAGGATGGCAATGTTTTCCCCGACACTCGAGCTTTTTTCGTTCATCCCTAATAACCAATCTAAAAATACTTTCTTATTTGTTTTTCGTTATTGTTAGGCCTTGGATTGCGGACATTACTGGCGCCGACCATATTGTCCACAGGATACGCATCGTAGCTGCCTGCCAGAGTGGTTCAGCGGGATCGTCTTTGTGATAATTTCAGCGCGCGATGAGCTTTCTGTTTGGCGGCAGTGTCTTGGCCGAGGATGGCGAGTTCGTACAAGACGAGCGATCTGTTGACAATTGCATAGCGGAAGCTGACAAAGGCTTGGAATTCACATCCCTTGATCGTTTGGGCACAATTTCATTCACCGCAGGTCGTTTGTGTAAAACTTTTGGGTGGATGGCGCGTGCTCGGGGATAAACGGCGGACCCAAGCCGGCGGTTGTGGAAAAGCACACGTGTTTTAAACATATGGTGAAGGACTTACCGAGCTTTTTCCACCTGCATCTCGTCTCGGATTCGACCGGCGAGACGCTAACAACAATTGCCAAGGCGGCATCGGTGCAATACGCCCAGGTTCGGGCCATCGAGCATGTCCATCCGTTGGTGCGCACGCAGCGTCAATTGGCTCGCGTGCTGCAAGAGGTAGAGTCAGCGTCAGGCATCGTCCTCTACACGATCGTTAATCGCGAACTGGCAAAAGAACTCGAAAACCGATGTGGTGCGCTGAAGATTCCTTGCGTCCCGGTGCTCGATCCGATCATGAAAGTGTTTGAATCTTATCTCGGCGCGCCGCAGACCATGACCGTCGGAGGGCAACACGTCCTTGATGCGGACTATTTCAAGCGTATCGATGCACTGAACTTCACGATGGTCCACGACGACGGCCAGCTGCCGGCCGACTTGAACCAGGCGGACATCATTATCCTTGGGATTTCGCGTACGTCGAAGACGCCGACGAGCATCTATCTGGCGAACCGCGGCTTCAAGACCGCCAATGTTCCCATTGTCCCGGAAATTCCGTTGCCGGAGCGGTTGCTGCAGCCGACGCGAGCCTTTGTGGTGGGGTTGGTCGCGAGCCCTGAACGGATTGCCCAGATCCGCAGAAATCGGGTGCTGATGCTGGCTGACCGGGACTTGCAAGACTATGTCGACAAGGATCGCATTGCCGAAGAGGTCACCTTTACGCGCCGGCTTTGCGCCAAGCACGAATGGCCCGTTATCGATGTCACGCGACGCTCGATCGAAGAAACCGCGGCCGCGATCCTCAAGAACTATCACGACCGCCAAGCCGAATCTTTCGATGGCGAGCAGGTTGACGGGTCTGCGTTATGAAATCCAAACTCGTCTTGGCCTCGGCGAGCAAGAGCCGTTGCCAGCTGCTGGAAAATGCCGGATTTTCGTTTGATATCATGCCGGCGGAGGTCGACGAACAGGCCATTCGCGACACGCTTTTGCAATCTGATGGGGTCGAGCCTGGCGACGTGGCCGAAGTGCTCGCTCGCGCCAAGGCGGAAGCTGTGAGCGCTGCCCTGCCAGATAGGCTGGTCATCGGAGCGGACCAGATATTGGGGCTGGATGGAAAAATTTTCGAGAAACCTCGAAACATGGACGATGCCCGTCAGACGCTTTTGGACCTGCGTGGTAAGACCCACGCTCTGCACTCGTCGGTTTGTGTTGCCCAGGCCGGTCGTGTCGTCTGGCACCATGGCGATGCGGCCTATCTAACGCTGTGGAACCTAACGCCGGAATTCATCGGTAGATATCTGGCACAGGCGGGCGAGGCCGTGTGCCAGTCGGTTGGCGCCTATCAGCTAGAGGGCGTTGGTGTGCAGCTGTTTGAGCGGATCGAGGGGGACTATTTCACGATCCTGGGTTTGCCGCTCGTGCCGCTTGTTGCCTATTTGCGCGAAGAACACAGGCTCTCGGTATGAGCACTGTTCCTCGAGCGTGTGTTATCGGCTGGCCAATCGAGCACTCGCGTTCTCCACTCATCCACGGATTCTGGCTCAAGAGCTATGGAATTGAGGGGTCCTATACAAAACAAGCGGTTCACACGGACGATATCGAAGCATTCTTGCTGAACATCGCCGGGCATGGCTTCGTCGGTGCAAACGTAACCGTACCGCACAAGCGCGTGGCTTTTTCGCTGGCCGACCATCGTGAACCTTCCGCGGTCGCGGTCGGGGCCGCGAATACGCTTTGGCTCGACGATGGCCATCTCTGCGCCGAGAACACAGACACATTCGGTTTCATGACCTATTTGGGGCTCAAAGCACCCAGATGGCGTGAGCTGGATGGACCGGTGGTAATTCTTGGGGCTGGTGGCGCGGCGCGGGCCATTGCTTTCGGCTTTCTCGAGGCGGGCGTGAGCGATGTATACATCTTGAACCGAACGCGGGAACGGGCCGATTCACTCGCGGCTCATTTCTCGGGCCGCGTCAAAACCTATGATTGGCAGGCTCGAAATACCGCCGCCGAGGGGGCAAGCGTTCTCGTCAACACCACGACGCTTGGAATGTCCGGGATGCCTGAAATCGATATCGATCTGGCAGACATGCCGGCTGGCGGTGTGATTGCGGACATTGTCTATTCACCGCTCGAAACCGAACTTTTGTCACGCGCTAGGAAAATCGGACTCGTGACGGTCGACGGGCTCGGCATGCTGCTGCATCAGGCGGTGCCGGGTTTTGAGCGCTGGTTCGGCGTACGACCCAGGGTGACGCCAGAGCTGCGAAACCTTGTCGTCGAGGACCTCAGGAGTTTGAAGAGCTGATGCTGATCATCGGGCTCACCGGATCGATAGGCATGGGAAAGTCCACGGCCGCGCGACGATTTTGTGAGAATGGCGTCGCGGTGCTCGATGCCGACGCCGTAGTGCATGGTCTCTACGAGGGAAAGGCCGTGCCACTCATTGAGGAGGCGTTTCCAGGCACGACGGTTGGAGGCAAAGTCGATCGCCAGGCTCTCGCCCAGGCCCTCATTGGCAATCAAGAAAGCTTCGCGCGGCTCGAACAGATCGTGCATCCGCTGGTTGGGGCCGAAGAGCGCGTGTTTCTGCAGCAACAGGCATCGGATGGGGCCGAGATGACCGTCTTGGAGATTCCTCTCCTATTTGAAACGGGGCGGTCCGAACGTGTCGATGTCATCGTGGTTGTAAGCGCCAAACCGGAGCAGCAACGTGAGCGGGTCCTGTCGCGCCCGGGGATGACCGAGGACAAATTGGACAACCTGCTGGCGCGCCAGCTTTCCGATGAGGAAAAGCGCGCGCGAGCCGACTTTGTCGTGGATACTTCGGGTCCGGTCGAGTCGTCAGCGCATCAGATCGATATGATCATCGAATCACTCAAAGGGCAATCGGGTGCCGCTCACGAGCGTTGGTGGACGAAAGCCCCCGAGTGAGGCGCGGAGGGGGCATTATGCTGCGGGAAATCGTTCTTGATACGGAAACGACGGGGCTCGATCCGCGGAGCGGACATCGACTGGTTGAGATTGGCTGTGTGGAGCTGATCAATCATTTTCCCTCTGGCAAGACCTGGCACCACTACATCAATCCGCAAAGAGATATGCCCGACGAGGCTTTTCGGGTCCATGGGATTTCCGGTGAATTCCTCAAGGACAAGCCAATATTCGATGCACTTGCCGACGACTTCGCCGCTTTCATCGAGGACGCGAGGTTGGTGATCCACAACGCCAGTTTCGACGTCGGTTTCCTGAACCATGAACTCGAGAGCGTGGGGCGGGCCCAAATTTCATGGGACCACGTGTTGGATACGCTCGCGCTCGCCAGGCGTAAGTTTCCTGGTGGGCCCAACAGCCTCGATGCCCTTTGCAAGCGGTTTCATATCGATAACTCGGCGCGTACCAAACACGGCGCGTTGCTCGATTCCGAGTTGCTGGCCGAGGTTTACATCGAGCTCATTGGTGGTCATCAGACCAAGCTCGATCTCAATGCGCTCAAAGAAGGACCAGATACGCGGCAAGGGGCCCAGACTTCACTGCCGGCCCGGCCCAAGCCGCTCGCGAGCCGATTGACGGGCGAGGAGAATGCGGCGCACGGAGAGTTGGTTGGCAGCCTCGGTGATGATGCCGTGTGGCAACGCTATGACCGCTCAAAATAGCTCGACCCGAACCAAAGGGGTCCACTTCTCCGCCACAGAAATGAGGGCTAGACGTTGCCGCTCTCGACCGGGGTGTCCTGTTCTTTCTCGCTGTCGGCGGCGCGCGCTCTGTTCTTTGCATAAAGGCCGGCAAAGTCGATCGGATCCAGGAGCAGGGGTGGAAATCCACCCTCTCTTGTCACGTCGGCAACTAGTCGTCGCAGGAACGGGAAGAGGATTGACGGACAATTGATCAACAGAACCGGTTGAAGTGCTTCCTCGGGAAAGTTCGCTAGCCGAAAGGCACCGCCATAAACCAACTCGATCTGATAGAGATCGCCAAGCGTGCTGGTGGTTTTGGCATTAAATTGGATTTCGCTTTCGTAAATGTTCTCTTCGATCCTGCGCGCGTTGACGTTTACCTCGACATTGAGATTTGGATTGTCACCCGGTTCACGTAACGAGTTTGGTGCCTTCGGATTCTCGAAAGACAGGTCCTTGACGTACTGCCCCAAAACATTGATCTGGGGTGTCTGTTGCGCCGCACTGTCCTGAGCAGCGCCATTGCCGTCGGGTTTGTTGGTGTCTGCTGCCATTTGAGATCAGTCCCTGTGGTCGTGACGCCGGTCTGCGCGGTGATGAGAATTGCGGGCTAGCATGCTGCTTGAGCGTCTGCAAGCTCGGCTTGAACCAGACGGTTTCGTGTGCGCAACTGGCTGAAGCAAGGACAGGGCGCTGTAATGTCGGCGCCGTGTTAACGATTTTTCCAAGGCGAACGCTTTGATCGGCCCGTCGTGCTACCTTGTTTGCCGGATTTTGTTGCGGAGCTGGATGGCTCGTTTACCCGTTCAAACTCAGCATCGATAACGGGTCCGGCGCGATTGTCGCTGGGCCGTTCAGGGTTTCTTGCCTCGGAGCGGAATACTGAAACGTTTACATCTGCCTTTGTCATGATCCGAACCAAGATCCAACGGGCAAGTCCGCGACGTACGGCTGGCATGAAAAGTAAGAATCCGACTGTGTCGGTGATTAGACCTGGCGTGAGCAGGAAGGCACCTGCGACAATTAGGCAAACACCATCGATGACCGAGTCAACGGGCACGCGACTCTCTTGCATCGCGGTTTGTGCCTTGGTTAGGACCGAAAGCCCTTGCATCCTCAAGAGCGCGGTGCCAATGACAGCAGTCACGATAACGAGTGCGATGGTCCAAAGCAGGCCGATGTTTTCGCCAATCTTTATGAGGAGCGCGATCTCGGCAAGGGGGACAGCTATGAAGCAAAGTAGCAAGAAGAGTGGCATGAGAGTGTCTATCCGAGGATGCTGTAGCAGTGGCCGAAAACAGGTGAAATCAAGTGCTCTGACATCTGATCGCCATTGTGAGTTGGCTTCATCGGTGCGATACCTTAGATTGGAGCGGGCGAGAGGCATTTTTTCGGCGCATCGGGGGTGAGCTGTCTCACCACATAGCGCTTGGGCAGGTCTCTCACCATATAATGGCTTGGCCCACAGAGCGGCACCCGGTCATCACCTGAAGAGCAGTGCGAGATGAACGGAACATTCGACATATACACCTTACTGTTTCTAGTTGTAGCAGTTGTGATCCTGTTACGCCTGAGGAACGTTCTCGGGCGACGAACAGGGAGTGAGCGGCCACGTTACGATCCCTATTCCGCTCGCGATGTAAGATCCAGTGCCAATGACGATAATGTGGTCACTTTGCCACGTGGCGAGGATGGACGGGTAATTGACGGTGTTCACGACCAGCAAGAGAGCGCGGAGGAGCGTATCCGTAACTTCATGCCTCAAGAGGGTCCTGTAGCGGATGGCCTCGTGGACATCGCAAAGGCCGATCCGGCGTTCGATCCAAAGCAGTTTCTGCAGGGCGCGAAAGCCGCCTACGAGATGGTCGTC
>JAUVMS010000045.1 GCA_030600135.1 Hyphomicrobiales bacterium
ACATCGGCCATGCCCATGGGCATGCCTGGATGGCCCGATTTGGCCTTTTCGACGGCGTCCATGGAGAGTGCGCGAATAGCGTTCGCCATGTCCTTGTGACCTGCCACGTGGGGCGTTGTGCTTCTCGCCACCTCGGCCATGCCTGAACCTCTCTTTGTCGGATTTTATGCGCTCCTACGTTCACGGCTCGCAGGGCGCTGTCGGTCGGCGGAGGTGTAGCGTCAGATTGCCGGCGCGTCCACCGGTTGGCGTTATCAATGGTGGAGTGGCGTGGATTGACTGGATTTCGGCCTAGTCACGCTCTAGTCGCGCCGGCAAGCGGCGGCGTGAGCCTTAAGCCGTCTCGCACGGCGATCGCGATAGCGCTGGATGAAGGCCAGGCTCAAATAAAAGGCGGCAAACCCGGAGATGATTGCCCACGGAATCGAGCCGATGAGAAGTGGCCAGCCCATGTCGGACACGAGCTGAGTGGAAAGATCGACGATCGAGCCCCAAAACGATTGGCCGTCCGCCATGGAGGCCTGCCACACGTCACCGAAGGCATGATAACCGGTGATGTCGTCGAAGCGCCCGAGCATCACCTGACCGGTGACATAGAACAAATAGAACGCCGGCAGCACGGTGAAGGCGTTGGTCGTCCAGGTCCAGGCCAGCCCGGCGATCAGCGAAAAGTTCCAGCCGAAGAGATAGCGCGCCAGCGTCCAGGTGACGAAGGTCATCGCCATCTGCAGGCCGAAGAATGGGGTCATCGCCCAGACCATGCCGACGGCGACACCACAAGCAGTGTGCTCGGGCGTGTGCTGGCTGCGCAACAGCGGAATGCCGAGACGATACCTGACGAGGCGCTGAAGTCGCTCCCAGTTCGTTCGTTCGTTGGGCGCTACTGTAGGCTTCATCAACATCGGGCAGCCGAAAATCTGATCGTTGGTCAAGCGGCATTATGATTCGAAATGTCTAAAGGAATTGGCTATTGCCGACGGATACGCCAAAATCTTGTCTTGCGGCACAATCAATCACCGACCAACGCCATGCCGGCGGGACCAAATCGCTAGAAAACGTCAACAAGGCAGCTATCGAGCGCAACCGGATGCCCAAAGGGCTCGTGCGCTAACGAGTCTGGACGTGCGCCTGCTCGGCGCTATGCAGGGGGCGGCCCGAAGACCAACACGGCATTCAAGCCGCCAAAGGCAAACGAGTTTGACATGGCATAGGTGACGTCGCGCTTGCGGCCCTCATTCGGCGTATAATCCAAATCGCACTCTGGATCGGGCTCGGTGTAGCCAATGGTTGGGGGCACGAAACCCTCTTCGATTGCTTTCAGGCAGGCAACCGCCTCGATACCGCCGCCGGCACCCAACATATGGCCATGCATCGATTTCGTTGATGAAACCGACAGGTTTTTTGCGTGGTCGCCGAACACGTCCTTGATTGCCCGCGTCTCATTGACATCGTTCACCGCGGTGGCCGTGCCATGGGCGTTGAGATAATCGATATCGGTCGTGCTAAGATCGGCGTCGCGCAACGCCTGCCGCATGGCTTCGCGCGGTCCCTCGATGTCGGGATTGACCATATCCTTGGCGTCGGACGTCATGCCGAAGCCGACAACCTCACCGAGAATGTTCGCACCGCGGGCGCGGGCTCGCTCGAGATTTTCCAAGACAAGCAGGCCGCAGCCTTCCGCCAAGACCGTGCCGTTACGGTTCTTGGAGAATGGGAAGCAGCCATCGGGTGAAAGCACGCGCATGGCCTGCCAGGCCCGCATGGTGCCATAGTTGAGAACAGATTCGGAGGCGCCGGCGATGCCGATGTCGACCACTCCGCGACGAACGAAGTCAAACATCAAGCCGATGGCATGAGCGGCCGTCGCACAGGCGCTAACGGTGCCGAACGTGGGCCCCTTGATGCCATATTCGATGCCGACGTGAGCGGCGGCCGAGCTGCCGATGATGCGAAGCAGCGTAAACGGGTGGGTCGCCTTCTTCTTGCGAATGAAGAGATCGCGGTAGGCCGCTTCGAAGGTCACGAGACCACCGGCGCCCGAGCCGATGATCGACGCGGCACGCATGCCGTCCTCGATCGGCGCCTCGATACCAGCTTGGTCCATCGCTTCACAGGCGGCTACGCCAGCAAACTGCGAAAAACGGTCGGCATGGGGGAGAACCTTGTCTCGTTTTAGCCGCCGCAGACAGGCGCGTGGATCAAAACCCTTCACCTCGCCAGCGATGGTTATGTAGAGATCCTCAGTATCGAACCTTTGGATCGGAGCGACACCGCTGACGCCAGCTTTCAGTGACGTCCAATAATCATCGACACCGATGCCGATCGGAGTGACCGCACCGGTGCCCGTGACGACGACGCGCCTCGTGCCGTTGGATTGTGTCATATGCTGTGCAAATGTGCCCTCAAGGCCTCCCCGAACTCGCCAGGAAGCACCATCAATGTCAAATCCGGCTTATGCGGCTGCGCCGGATGGTGAGGCGTCCGATCCTTCTACAAGCGAGCGGACACGGTCGACTACGGAACCAACCGTCTTGAAGTCTTCGACCTCCTCGTTTGCATTGTACGGTATCTCAATGCCGAACGAGTCCTCGATGTCGAAGACGATCATGGCGAGATCGAGCGATTCGATCTCAAGGTCCTCAAGCTTGGTCCCCATGGCGACCTCTTTGTCGGGATCCTTCATATGTTTTTGTAAGATCTCCACGATCTTGCTTGCGACATCATCCATTTCGATCTCCTTCCCCTTCTCAGCGCGCGCGTACGGACATACGCGCCGGGGAGCGGGCTCTCAACTCACAATTTGCTAAAGCACTTATTGGCCAAGGGCAAGGTCGCGCGTCGGATATACGTAAATTTGGCCGCTGTCTAGACTCTGCGACCGCTTGACGCCGTCGTCTCGGAGCCAACTTCTTAGCCCGAGCCAGCAGGAGGAGACCTCCGCCGGATTTGTAGTATAACTATACGCATGTTCGTCGCGCAGGCCTGCGACAATCGCGATGCATCAATCGAAATTGCATGAAAAATACTCGCTCATATGGAAAACGAAATTGCCTACCTTGGAGTTCGCTCAAATATGAACAATTCAAATTTGCCGGTGGACGATCTTGGTGCTATGCCCGAAAAAAGCGGCTATCCATGGCTTACGGCTTACCCTGCGGGCATCAGTTGGAATGCGGCTCTCCAGCCAACTTCAGTACACCTCCTGCTTGAGCAAAGCGCCAACAAATACCCAAATAGAACGTGTACAGATTTTCTGGGTAAGTGTTTGACGTATAGTAATATTTCCCGGTTGGTCGATCGTGCTGCGTGCGGCTTGCAGCAGATTGGCGTCAAGAAGGGCACCAAGGTTGGGCTCTTTTTGCCCAACAGCCCAACGTTCATCATATTCTACTATGCCACCCTGAAGGCCGGCGGCGTCGTCGTTAACTTCAACCCGCTATATACGGTCGAAGAGCTGACATTCCAAGTCGAGGACAGCGAGACCGACGTGATGGTGACGCTCGACCTGAAGCTGCTTTTCGACAAGGTCGAGGCACTCATCGAGCAGGGCCCACTCAAGCGCGCGATCGTGTGCTCGTTCCCGGCGCTCCTGCCGTCTTTCAAATCGACCCTCTACAAATTGCTCAAAGGCAACGACCTCGCCAAGCCCAAGGCCGCGCGCATCGCCGACAAATTGATATTTGAGGAGCAGATTTTCGCCAACGATGGACGCGTCGACGTGCCCTCCATTACGCCAGAGGAAGATCTCGCGGTATTGCAGTATACGGGCGGCACGACAGGAACGCCGAAGGGGGCGATGCTTACGCACGCCGCCGTGAGCTGCAATGTGCAGCAGCTCGCTGCCTGGGCGCCCGAACTCAAGCCCGGCGAGGAACGGATGATGGGGATCCTGCCGTTCTTTCACGTCTTTGCTATGACGGTGGTGATGAATTTCGGTGTTGCGACAGCGGCGGAACTCATCATTGTGCCGAAATTCGAACTCGACCAGGCAATGAAGCTCATCAACAAGACCAAACCCACGGTCATGCCGGGGGTACCGACACTGTTCAATGCCATCATGAACTATCCGAAGCTATCGAGCGTCGATCTCTCCTCGCTCAAGTTCTGCCTGTCAGGTGGCGCACCATTGCCGCTCGAAATCAAAAGGGGCTTTGAAGGATTGACGGGTTGCAAGCTGGTCGAAGGCTATGGGCTCTCCGAAACCTCGCCGGTTGCCACGGCCAACCCGCTCGAGGGACCGGTCAAGGAAGGCTCGATCGGCCAACCGGTGCCGGGCACAATCTTGTCAATTCGCGAGCTCGGTAATCCTGAGCATGAGATGGCGCTCGGCGAAAACGGTGAAATCTGTATCGCTGGCCCGCAGGTCATGAAAGGCTATTGGAAGCGGCCGAAGGAAACCAGCGACGTCTTCATCGGCGAATTCCTGAGAACCGGTGATGTCGGCTACATGGACGACGAGGGCTTTACATTCATCGTCGATCGGCTGAAAGATCTCATCATATGTTCAGGATACAACGTTTATCCACGTCGCATCGAGGAAGCGATTTACGAGTTCCCCGCAGTCGAGGAAGTCACGGTCATCGGGATAGCAGACGAATACCGTGGCGAAGCACCAAAGGCGTTTGTCAAGCTTAAGGATGGACACACAGCGACAATTGAAGACATCTTCAAGTTTCTGGAGCCGAAAATTTCGAAGATCGAAATGCCGGCTGAGATTGAGTTCCGCGACGAATTGCCAAAAACCATGATCGGCAAGCTGTCCAAGAAGGAGCTCAAGCAGGAGGAAGTAGAGCGTAAAGGTAGATGAGCGACACGAGCCGGCCCAGCGAGGCTAAGGGCCAGGCGCACGACGATGGCTTTGACAAGCTCTTCAGTATCGGCGACCTGGCGAGCGAGCTTGACGTAACGACGCGAGCCATTCGGTTCTACGAAACGAAGGGGCTGCTTTCGCCACGCCGTGTCGGCGGTTCGCGAGCCTATACGATACGCGATCGCGCGCGGTTGCTGCTGATCCTGCGCGGCAAGCGACTTGGATTTTCGCTCGACGACATCGCCGATTATCTCGATCTCTACGACGCCGATCCGAACCAGAGCCAGCAAATCCAGCACCTGCTCGGCAAGGTCGAGGGCTCAATCGCCGGCCTCGAGCAAAAACTGACGGACTTGCAATCGACGCTCAAGGAACTGAAGGACATTCGCGGCAAATGCAAAACGGCGCTTAAGGCGCAAAAACGATAAAACGACAGTAGCCGACGCCGGATTGTCCAAGCCAGCCGTGGGCACCGAAGCGCTCGCACGTGTTCAGCTGTGCACCGTTCGCGCCAAATCGCTCAGCAGGGAGAGCGCCCTTTCTTGGACTGGCCTGGTGGGCAGTGGTGATAGGGCTTGTGATTGGCGTTTGTTTCACCAGGGATGAGGACGATCATGGCCGGTGCGACGTAGGCTGCGTACTTGCCAATTTCCTTTAGCGAATCCCGCCGCGTTAGGC
Organism: Hyphomicrobiales bacterium; assembly: GCA_030600135.1. Lineage (GTDB taxonomy): Bacteria > Pseudomonadota > Alphaproteobacteria > Rhizobiales > JAUVMS01 > JAUVMS01. The sequence continues at coordinate 5,489 of JAUVMS010000045.1, forward strand.
CGACTTGCTCTTTTGGGCACGCGTCGGTCGCGTCCTCGTGCGGCACGCTCTCTTGCTTCGGCTCGTTACTCATCTGAAACTCACGTTTATCGACTGATCAGCCCCGTGAGAGTCCCAGGACTGGATAAAGATGTGGTTAAGGCCCGATGGTATGACGAGCCAGCAGTGAATGGCTGGTGGAGGCCATCGGCGATCTCCAAAGCAGGCGCGCGTGATCATTTTGATCGTTCGCGGCACGTGCGGGATCGGCTCAGGTCGATGCCCGGCAACGCGTAAAAGGATCCGCGACGTGTTTGATCTCAACCAGCTCGAGGCCGCAACGACGATTGTGCGCGCGGCCATACCGCCGACACCGCAGTACGCATGGCCGCTGCTTGGCAAACGGATCGGCGCAGAGGTTTGGGTCAAGCACGAGAACCACACACCCACGGGCGCATTCAAGCTCAGAGGCGGGCTCGTCTACCTCGATCATGTTGTGCAATTAGGCGACGCCGGGCGCGGGCTGATCACGGCGACGCGCGGCAATCACGGTCAAAGCATCCCCTGTGCGGCCGCGCGCCACGGTGTGGCCGTCACGGTCGTCGTGCCCAATGGCAATGCGGTCGAGAAAAATGCCGCCATGGAGGCTTTTGGCGCGCGGCTCGTGGTTTACGGCAGCGACTTCGACGAGGCTCGCGAGGAAGCAGAGCGCCTGGGTGATGCCGAGGGTCTCGCCATGGTTCCGTCGTTCGATTCTTTGTTGGTGCGTGGCGTGGCGACCTACGCACTCGAATTTTTCAATGCCGTGAAAGATCTAGACACCGTCTATGTGCCCATTGGTATGGGTTCGGGCGTTTGCGGCCTCATCACCGTGCGCGATCTGTTGGGGCTCGAGACCAAGATTGTTGGTGTGGTATCGACCAAAGCACCTGCTTATGCTCTCTCCTATGAGGCGGGCCACGTCGTGACCACCAACTCTGCGCGCACGTTCGCCGACGGCGTCGCATGCCGGGTGCCGTCGCCAGATGCCTTGGAGATCATTTGTGGCGGCGCGGCGCGCATCGTGCAAGTGAGCGACGACGAGGTAGCCGAGGCCATGCGCGTCTACCATAGCGACACCCATAACATGGCCGAAGGTGCCGGGGCGGCACCGCTCGCCGCCCTGATGCAAGAGCGCGAGCGAATGCAGGGCAAGCGCGTTGGCGTCATCCTCTGTGGTGGCAATGTCGATAGCGCAGTCTATGCCGCTGTCCTGGCGGGCAAGACGCCGAGCGTCTGACCGGACTTGCCCGGGCGGGCTCTGTGGCTGACGGATAGCCTTGGCGCGGCCAGGGCGGTCGCTTGCTGGGCCTGCCTATTTTGTCTCCGCACCCTCGAGAATGGCACAAACGCCCATTCCGCCGGCGGTGCAAACGGAGATGAGACCGCGCCCACCCCCTCGTTCAGCAAGCAACTTGGCGAGCACTGCAACGATGCGGGCGCCCGTCGCGGCGAATGGATGGCCGACGGCCAGGCTCGACCCCTTGACGTTGAGCTTGGTGCGATCGATTGCGCCAAGCGGGGCGTCGCGGCCGAGCATTTCCTTGCAATACTTCGCGTCCTCCCAGGCCTTCAACGTGCACAGCACTTGGGCGGCAAAAGCCTCATGGATCTCGTAGAGATCGAAGTCTTGGAGAGCAAGACCGGCGCGCTCCAGCATCTTGGAAACGGCTATGGTTGGGGCCATCAGGAGCCCCTTGCCATCAACGAAATCAATGCCCGAGTGTTGGCCGTAGGTGAGGTAGGCGAGCACTGGCAGGTCGCGTTTGGCGGCCCACTCTTCGCTGCACAGCAGGAGGCTCGAGGCACCATCGGTGAGCGGCGTCGAATTGGCCGCCGTCAAGGTTCCACGGTCCGACTTTTCAAAGACGGTCTTGAGGTCCGCCATCTTTTCAATGGAGATCTCGGGCCGGAGATTATTGTCCGTGTAGACGCCGGCGCATGGCACCATCAAATCGTCCATGAAACCGTCTTCGTAGGCGGCGGCGGCGCGTTTGTGACTTTCGTAGGCCAGTTGATCTTGGGCGCCACGGGTGATGCCCCAGCGCTGGGCCATGAGCTCGCAATGCTGGCCCATGCTGAGGCCCGTGCGCGGTTCTGAGACGCTCGGCGGCTGGGGCGCCAGCTCGGCCGGGCTGAAGCCCTTGAGCAGTCTGGCCTTCGCGCCGACACCCTTGGCCTTTTGCATTTTGACCAACCTTTGGGCGAAGCGGCGGTTGAAAACAATGGGGGCGTCGCTGGTGGTGTCAGAGCCCATGGCAATGCCGCAGTCGATTTGCCCGGTGGCGATTTTCGCCGCGGTTCCGAGTGCCGCCTGCAGACTGGTGCCACAAGCCTGCATGAGCGTGACGCCGGGTGTGTTGGGATGAAGCTTGGTGGCGACCACCGCCTCGCGAGCGAGGTTCCAATCCTTGGCGTGGGTGACCACCGCGCCACCGACCACCTCGTCGATCAGCTCACCGGCGAGATTGTACTTCTCGACCAAGGCGTTGAGCGTCGTCGTGAGCATCTCGAGGTTGGAAAGCTCGGCATAGAGGGTGCCCGATCGGCAAAACGGGATGCGCACCCCACCAACGATCGCCACGCGCCGCATCGTTTGATCCGACATGCTTGCTATTTAACTCCACTTTCGAGTTGCATCAACACGGGATTGCTGGCGACCCCTATCAGGCGGCTCGCTGAGTGCCACCGGCACCGGCTCGCGCCGAGGCTCTATAGTGCAATGGCCCACCACGGAACGGGGCAAAGCCGGTCCCGAAAATGACGCCGGCATCGACCAAATCAGAACTCTCCACGACATGCTCTGCAAGGCACTTTTCGCATTCGTCAATCAATGGGGCGACAAGCTCCTCACCGAGCTTGGCGAGTTCGCTCTCGTCGAATTCGGCATCGTCATTTTGCGGCTTACCGTCCTCCCAAGTATAAAACCCCTCGCCAGATTTCTTGCCGAGCTTGCCGTCGGCCACCATGCGGGCGACCTTCGAGCTGTCCCCACCATTCTCGAGGCCCAAAATCTCCGCGACGTGCATGCACACGTCGAGGCCGACCTGGTCGGCGAGTTCCAACGGCCCCATGGGCATGCCGAATTTGCGGGCCGCCTGATCGATGCGATCGCGCTCGTCGCCGGCTTCATAGCGCGCCATGGCGGAATGCATGTATGGCGCGAGGACGCGATTGACGAGAAAACCGGGTGTCGATTTGGTGACCAGCGGGAACTTTGAGATCGCCGTCACGAAGGCGCAACCCTTGGCGACTTCTTCATCTCGGCTCTCGGGGCTCTTCACCACCTCGACCAGCGGCAGTTGCGGCACCGGATTGAAGAAGTGAAGTCCGATGAGCCGACCGGGATCGTCAAGCGGTTTGGCAATATCTTCGATGGGCAGCGACGAGGTGTTGCTGGCGAGGATGGCGCCAGGTTTAAGACGTGGTTCTAAGCCCTTGAAGAGCCCCTGTTTGGCGTCCAACCGCTCGACGATTGCTTCGATGACGACATCGGCGCGCGCGACATGCTCGCCCTGCGGGTCGAGGATCAAACGGGCCATGGCGGCATCAACGGCTTGCGGTTTGCGAAGACGGCGCTTGAAGAGTTTCTTGGCTCGCGCCTTGGCCTCGTCGAGCGCCTCCTCGGACAGGTCCTGCAAGCTAACCTCGAGACCAGAGACGACACACCAGGCGGCGATATCGGCCCCCATGGTACCGGCGCCAATAACGTGAGCCCGGCGGGCCTTGAAGGTATCCTTCGGCGCCTGGTCCTTCATCAGCTCCGACAGGCGGAAAACTCGGCGCAAGTTGCGCGCGGTGTCGCTTACCATCAAGGGGGCGAAGGCGCGGGTCTCGGCGACCTTCATGCGTTTTTCGTGGCCGCCAAATTTCTCGAACAGGTCAATCAGCGCGAAGGGTGCGGGATAGTGGTCCTCGCGAACCTTTTCACGGGTCTTGGCGCGCATCTGTTTGGCGAGGTATTTGCGCGCCGCCGACGAGCGCATCGTGCGCCGGACGATCGAGGCGCCCTTGGACTTGCGTTTCTGCAGGACGGCCTTGCGCGCTGCCCATCTGAGGTTTAGGTGCGAATTGACGAGTTGGTCAACGAACCCCATGGATTTTGCCGCGGCTGGACGGAGCATGCGGCCCGTCAACATGGTCTGCATGGCATTGACGGGGCCGGCGAGACGAATGGAGCGAACGGTGCCGTTGAGGCCCGGAAAAATGCCGAGCTTGACCTCGGGCAGCCCAATGCGGGTACCGTCCTCGCGATCGGCGATGCGATAGCTGCAGGCCATCGCCAGCTCAAGGCCGCCGCCCAGGCAAAATCCGTGAATGGCCGCAACGACCGGGATCTCCAGGCCCTCGATTTGATCGAACAGGGCGGTGACTTGCTCGATGGCGCTCGCCACATCGGCCTCTGAGGCGAACTCATCGAATTCGCGAATGTCGGCGCCGGAGATGAAACTGCTTTGCTTGGCCGACATGAAAATAAGTCCGCGGACATCGCCGCTGCGCGCCTTCTCCTCGACATGGGCGACGATGGCCGCCAATTCCTCGGTTGCGCGGCGACCGAGTGTGTTGGCCGATTCGCCCTCGCGATCGAAGATGGCCCAGGCAAGCGCCTCGAAGTCGATATCGAAGCGCCAATCTTTCAGGTCGTTGATGTCCGAAGTCATTGTAGCGCCCTACTCCGCAGCTTCGACACGATGGGCCGTGGCGTCCTCGAAAGTGACCGAGCGATAATGAGGTTGCAGTTCCTCGCTATCGAAATCGTCGACCGAAATGACGCGTCCCACCAGTTCCTCGATTTCGCGTAATTGGCGTGCTTCGTCGGCCGTAATGATGCCGTGGTCTATGGCCTCGCCGATCCAATCGCGATCGTAGTAGCGGTGGACCACACCCTTGCGGATCGCGCGCTGGACCTTGCGCTCAATCTCCTCGGCCGCGATGACCTTGGGCAGTGTGAACTCCAGAAGGCCCTGGGGATCGGCCGGATCTTGCGAGACGTAGACGTAACGGATCAACCGATTGCGCACATCGCCGGGCTCGAGCACCAGCCTTGCCGCCGCCTTGCCGAGACTGTCCGCGGCGGGGCGATAAGCCCGGCCGAACGGAAAGACCAGTGGGCGCATGAACCAGCGGGCGGGCGCAACGGGGAAGTTATCGATGGTTCCCTGGAGTGCCACCTGAAAGCGGTAAAGGCAATTTTGCGCGCACAGATCGACAATGGTTTTGTCGGCGCTCGGCTTGCCGTCGTCCTCGAAACGTTTGAGCACACACGACAGAATGTAGAGTTCGCTCAGAGCATCGGCCATGCGTCCAGTGATTTTCTGTTTCGACTTGAGGCCACCGCCCAGCAACGCGACTGAAAGATCGGCAACAAGCGCAAAGTTTCTGCTCGAGCGGGCCAACTGCCGATACCAATGGGCGGTGCCTGCATCCTGTGATGGCGCGGAGGCGAAACGGCCGCCCGTCAGATTGTGAAAGAGCGCGCCGAAGACGTTTGAGGCGGCGTATGAGACGTGCCCCAAAAAGGCCGTCTCGAAGGCGTCACGACCGCGCTCGCGATCACTGTCCTGAACGGCGGAAATTTCGTCATAGAGGTACGGGTGACTTCTCAGCGCCCCTTGCGCAAAGGTGATCAGGGAGCGGGTGAGAATGTTGGCACCCTCCACTGTGATGCCCACCGGAACCATTTCGTAGGCGCCGAAGATATAGTTCGACGGGCCATCGCAAACGGCCTTTCCGGCATGGACATCCATGGCATCCTGGACAGCAAGGCGCATGCGTTCGGTAGATTGGTATTTCATCAGCGCGGAGATGACCGCAGGCTTTTCGCCACGCGACACCATCGATGCCGTGACAGCGCGCGCCGCCTCGGTCGAATAGGCGTTCTCAACCAAGCGCGCAATGCGATCCTCGACGCCCTCCATACGACCGATGGCAATGCCGAATTGCTTGCGGATGCGGGCATAGGCGGAAGTTGTTTGCAGCATCGACTTGATACCGGCGGTCGAGGACGACGGTAGCGAGATGGCCCGGCCGGCCGATAAGCACTCCATCAGCATGCGCCAGCCATTGCCGACCATGTTCGTGCCGCCGATCACCCAATCGATCGGGATGAAAACGTCCTTGCCCAATATCGGTCCGTTCGGCCAGGCACCACCGGCGGGCAAGTGGCGTCGGCCAATCTTCATGCCGGGGTGGTCCGAAGGCACGAGCGCGACAGTTATGCCGATATCGTCGTCGCCGCCCAGCAAGCGATCGGGATCGAACAGGCGAAAGGCGAGCCCGACCAACGTCGCGACCGGCGCCAATGTGATGTAACGCTTTTCGAAATTGAGGCGAATTCCAAGGGTTTCCTCGCCGTCATGCTTGCCCTTGGTAACAACGCCGATGTCGCGCATGGCGGCGGCATCGGAGCCCGAAGTCGGCCCGGTCAACCCAAAACAAGGTATCTCGTCACCGCGCGCGAGCCGTGGAAGATAATAGTCCTTTTGCTTGTCGGTGCCATACTTTTCAATGAGCTCACCCGGCCCGAGCGAGTTCGGCACCATGACTATGGTCGCGACATCAGGGCTGCGGGACGAAATCTTGCCAAGCACCAGCGATTGCGCTTGGGCGGAAAATCCAAGACCGCCATGCTCCTCGGAAATCAGCATGCCGAGGAAGCCCTTGTCCTTGACGAAGCGCCATATGCTCTCGGGGATTTCGCGATCGTTGTGACGGATCTGCCAACCGTCGAGCATGCGGCAAAGCTCATCGGTCGGCCCGTCGAGAAAGGCCTGCTCCTCATTGCTAAGGACGACCGGCGGCACGGCCCGCAGTTTGTTCCAATCGGGTGTGCCGGAGAATAGCTCGGCGTCCCAACCGACGGTACCGGCCTGCAGCGCCTCTTGTTCCGTGGCGGAAACCGCCGGCAGAATGGTGCGCACC
>JAUVMS010000457.1 GCA_030600135.1 Hyphomicrobiales bacterium
CGGCGCAGACATTCAGGATCTTCAGCTGCTTGGCTTTATAGGCAGCCTTGGCCGCCGCCCTGATGGCGATCTTCTCGCTAGGCGTGAGATCGTCGAATTCCTTGCTGAGGTCTCGCTTCGGCTGGTTTCTGGCCGCGTCGGCGGGCGCCGCCGCAAGGGCGACTCCAACAAGGCAAAGACTCAAAATGACATTGCGCAAATGCATGGGGGTACCGGCCTCACGTGCGATTTATCGGGGGCGCCGGAACGGCTTGGGCTCATCAAATGCGGCGCAAGCCTGTAGATAGGAAAAAACGCCCGATGCCGCAAGGGCACCGGGCGTCCAAATCTTCTAGATCGTCCCGATTACTCGTAGATGCGGAAGGTGTTCAGCGTGCCGCCCTGCGCGATATATTGCAGCTTAGCGGCTGCGGTCATCGCCGTGGCGCCGATCGCACCGAACTTGTCGGAGAGATCGAGACCAGCGACCACAGGCAGACCGATCCAGCCACCGATACCCGAATAGATACCGACATACTGCTTGCCACCCAATTTGTAGGTGATCGGGTTGCCGATGATGCCGGAACCCAGCCTACGGTGCCAAAGGACCTTGCCGCTCTTCCGGTCGACTGCGCGGAAGTCACCGCCCAAGCTGCCGTAGAACATCAGACCACCATCAGTGACCATCGTGCCGCCCCAGTTCGGGAACGGATCCGGGATCTCCCAGATGGTCTTGCCGGTCAAGACGTCATACTTCTTGATCTTGCCGGTGACGCCATCAACCTCGGGGAACATGTACACGTTGGCGAACACGTAGACCGTGCCCTGGTTCGTGTGCGTGCGCTCCTGAGGCTCAAGCTCCATGCACCAGTTGTTGGTGGGCACATAGAAGACGTTCGGCTCCTTCGGATCGACCGCAGCCGGCTGCTGGTCCTTGCCACCCATAGCTGACGGGCAAGAATTGACGTTGCGGCCAACTTCGAGCGGAGAGTGCTCACGCACCTTGACCGGACGGCCAGTCTTCATGTCGACCTTCGTGGCCCAGTCCGTCGTCACGTATTTCGTGGCGCGGAGCAACGTGCCATCGGTACGATCGAGCACATAGGCAAAGCCGTTACGATCGAAGTGAGTGAGAGCCTTCACCTTTTTGCCATCAATGGTCATATCCGTGAGGATATTCTCGTTGATGCCGTCATAGTCCCACTGATCAAAGGGAGTCATCTGGTAGGCGAACACCGCCTCACCGTTGCCGACCTTACGAGCGAAGATCGTCATCGACCACTTGTTGTCGTAGTCGCCGGTGTTGCACTCCTCGTGGGTCTTGCCAGGGCAGCGATACTGCGGGCTCCACAGACCAGGGTTGCCGGTCGAGTAGTAGATCAGCTTCAGCTCTGGATCGTAGGTATACCAACCCCAAGCAGCACCACCACCGATCAGGTAGTCGTCGCCAGGGAAGGTCTTGATACCGAGGTCGGAACCAGCCGTGCCGAATTGCGGGTTGGCCTTGTTGGTGTCCTTGGTCAGGCACACGTCCTTGTCGGAACCCGTGCTGTGGCAGATCCAAGCCACCGAGCCATCCTTCAGATTGAAGGCCGCCATACGACCGCGAGCGGCGAACTCGTCACCGCCGAAGCCCATGATCACCTTGTCGTCGGCGATCAACGGAGCCGGCGTGATGGTCTCGCCCTTCTCCGGGTAAGCGTACTTCACGACCCAGACTTCCTTGCCGGTCTGGCCGTCAAGCGCGATCACGAAGCCGTCGAGGGTGCCGTACACGAACTTGCCGTCCGCATAGGAACCGCCACGGTTGACCGTGTCGCAACAAGCGCGCGGAACAGCGGACTCGTCACGGTCGGTCTTCTTAACGTAGCTCCAAACCGCCACTGGATTGTCAGGATCACTCAGATCGAGAGCCTGCACCACGTTGCAGTTCACCATCGCCGGGCAACCACCGACCATGAACAACATGTTCTTGCCACCAACATCCTTGATGACGAGAGGCTGACCCTCATGGCCACGCAGAGCGTTGGTGCCCTGGTTCCAAATCATCTGCAGCTTGTTGACGTTCTTCGTGTTGATGTCGGCCAACGTGCTGTGACGGGTCATCTCAAAATCACGACCAGGGGCGGGCCACTGATCGGGATCGGCCATTCTCGCCAGCTGCTCCGCATCGGAACCGCCAGCAATAGCCTGCCCCGACAGACCCACCATCAAGGCGACAAGTCCACCGGTTACAAGACTAGACTTCAGGTAGTTCATTTCTTTCTCCTCTCCCTAGATACTCAGTTCACCGAAGCTGAGTTTGTTCTAGCTACTCGTAGCGTTTTCCCGGCTGCCGAAGCGGCCAGGCGAACACCAAACTCTTGCGAGTCTGCAAATTGTCACTTGGGTATGGGAGCTTGCGGGAAAGCGCCAAGGCAATTGAACGCGCCTCGCGACCGCTCCGGCCAACGGGTTGTTTGATGACCGCATAACGCAGTGACACCTCACGAGCAACTACGACCTAGCTCCGAGTACGGATCGGATGTTACCTAAAATCTCGATGGAAACGAACCGCCCGCTCATTGCTAAGATGCCGCACATAATTGCCAAATGTCATCGCTTTGCAAGTGAAAAATGCCGACACCATGGAAATGAATCGAATTCCCTTTCGTTTCGCTGCGGTGCATTAGAGATTGTGCGCGGTGTTTGAGCAGTTCACGTCGTTTTCCTGAGATGCATTGTGCAGCGCAACTGGCAGGCGGGGCGAGGCGGCACTGAAAACGGCCCGCCTTTTCACCGACCTCTCGCCGTCTTCTCGCAAACACGGTTACCGCGACCAGGCATGGCTTTCATGGACGCTTCGGCCTTGTGACCGGGGAGATGTTGGAAGGCGATAGGCGCTTGCTCAGGTCCCGCTCAGGGAATGTGGGCCAGCTTGCCAGTCAGACCCCGCAGGAGCGCGACCGAAGTCCCCAACAAGACGATGCCAGATGCCGCAAGGGCAATTTGTGTCCAAAACTTATAGATAGTTCCGATTACTCGAAGACGCGGAAGACGTTCAGCGCTCCACCATGGCCGAATGTATTGCAGGTTGGCCCCCTTGGTCATCGATGCTTGAGCAAATTGGCGCCGCCGGTCAAGGCTAGCGATACCAGCCGACCCGAGATGCGGGGCCCCAAGCCCCTCGCGCAAAGTGCCCGCTCTCCGGACCAGGTGAGCGCGCCTGTCCTTTAGGCCGCGCCTGCACCCGACCGCTAATTCATGGACATTTTGACCGTCGTGGACGGGAGATATTGGATGGCGATCCGCATCAGCTCTGGCAGGGTGCGCACGCCGAGCTTCGCCTTCAGCTGCGTGCAGGTATTGGCGACGGTCTTGTAGCTCACATGCAGATGCTCGGCGATGA
>JAUVMS010000396.1 GCA_030600135.1 Hyphomicrobiales bacterium
GTCTTGACGAGCCCGGGCGCGATTGGCGCACGTATCACATGGGCCGCGCACGCAACCGGTCCAAACACCAGATGCCGCCCCTCCAACTCACCTCGCCCGACCGCGTCGATTAACCCGGCAATGGCCGACATGCCGATCGCATCCGGTTGCGCGAAGGCGACAAAAAGCTCTCGAAATTTCTCGACTCGCCAAATCGCGCGGGCACCGACATAGCGCTCGGCGACCACTGCAATATCGACCAACGCAATCTCACGATGCGTGCCAAGCGAAAGCTCGAGCCATTTGTTCCGTTGAAAGGCAACATCATCGGGCACCAGGCCGGCCGCTATCATCCCGGCCGCAAGCCCCGTGATGGTCGGCTCACGGTGCTCGGGAAATGCATTGTTCGTGCCCGTCGAAATACCTGCGATTGGCACTCCGCCGCAAGCGCTGGCCACCGCCCTGTGGGTCCCGTCGCCGCCGAGCACGACGATCACCGCAACGCCCGCATCGCACATGAGACGCGCCGCCCGGCACGTATCGTCCACCGTCGACGTCACTGCCATGTCGAGCGTATCCACTGCTGGAAATCGCCCATCGCCCTGGTTGTTCGCCTGTCGAAGCCCGCGCAGAACATGGCCGCGAATGCCACCGTTCTCCGGCATCATGAGCACGCGCTTGATGCCGAACACATGCAGACCTGCAAGCAGACGAAGAACGATATTGGCACGATCCGTGATTTGCAGGTTCGACGCATTGGCAATCACGCGTCGGATGTCACGCGCTGATACCGGGTTTGCAATAATCCCAACGCGAGCTTTTGCTTCTGCCATTTGTCCTGCGCTCAAACTCACATGAGTGTTCGCTAACTGCTCGCCACCGTTTGATCATCCAGCTCAAGGAGCACGGGGAACGACCACCTTCCCCAGCATCAAACCGGCGATCGATGGATTGGTTCCGCAACCAATCACCCATCGTCGAATGGATCTAAGGATCAAAATCCGCCCACGCGGCAACGCACTCGCATTCGGCATCAGAGACTGGTGCGGTCGCCGGGCGGGCGTCGTTCATTGGGAGCGAGAGGATCTCGCCGACGCGCGCCACCTTAAGCAGCGGCCGCCGGTGCAAAAACCCAACATCTCCGTTCGATGCCTGCCTACGCGCCTCCTCCCTGAGGACCAACGCAAAGCAGTCTTCGCCGCGGAACTGATCCGCAACGCGTCACATTGTTCGCTAATTGAGAAAGAGTTTGTCCGCAAAACGATCAATAATCAACCGTTGCGATGGACAAAGACAGCTGACCGCATTGCGATCACCGCCAATGCGTAGCCGATCTTCAGCACTCCGTCCCGGATCAATCGCGCGCCGAGAATGGCCGACCCACCACCGGCGTCGACGGAGCGGCCATGTCACGCGCCTCCATCGGGTCGGCGAGAAACGCAACACGCCCGGCCACGACCGCCTGTGCGAACGCCCGTGCCATTTGTTCCGGCTCACCCGCCTTGGCCACAGCCGTGTTCAAAAGCACGGCGTCATAGCCAAACTCCATGGCGGCCGCGGCGTGCGAGGGCAAGCCAATACCGGCATCGACGACAAGCGGCACGTTGGGAAAATGCGCCCGCAGGGTTCGCAGCGCATAAACATTGTTGAGACCGCGCCCGCTGCCGATCGGCGAGCCCCACGGCATCAGGACCTCACAGCCCGCAGCCAGCAGCCTGTCGGCGACGATCAAGTCTTCGGTCATATAGGGAAACACCTGAAATCCCTCGGTACAAAGGATTTTGGCGGCCTCGACCAACCCAAACGGATCGGGCTGCAATGTATCGTCCTCGCCAATGACTTCGAGCTTGATCCAATCGGTTTGGAACAGCTCACGCGCCATTTGCGCCGTGGTCACCGCCTCCTTGACCGTCTTGCAACCGGCCGTATTTGGCAGCACGCGCACCCCGGCCTCGCGGATCAGCGACCAAAATGCCTGACCCGCCCTATCAGGACCCGACTCGCGCCGCAGCGACACCGTCACAATCTCTGTGCCCGACGCCGCAATCGCCCTCTGTAAGACAGCGGGTGATGGGTAGCGCGCGGTCCCCAACAAGAGCCGTGACGTCACCTCGGTGCCATAGAGCGTAAGTGTCATCGTCGCATCGTCTCCGTCACCTCCGGGCAGGATTCAGGCAGCACGCCAATCGCCATGGACGGTGTCGACCGCCCCATCGAATTGCTTGCCCTCGAGCACCCAATCGGCAGCCCGGCGAGCAAGCGCTGGCGCCGCCAAAAAACCATGCCGGTACAAACCGTTGATGAAAATCGTGCGATCCCGTTGTCTGAGACGCGGCAGATTGTCGGGATAGGCCGGGCGGGCATCAACGCCAATTTCAACAATCTCGGCTTCGCCAAACGAGGGATGCACGGCATATGCCGCCGAAAGCAGCTCGAGCACGGAGCGCGCCGTTACCCGATCGCGCTCGTCGCTCTCGATCATGGTCGCGCCCACCATGAAACGATTGTCGCCACGGGGCACGATGTAGACGGGGATCCGCGGGTGCAGAAGACGAACCGGCCGCGACAGCGACACCTCGTCGGTTTCCAGCACCAGCATCTCCCCCTTGACGCCACGCAGGTCAGTGAGCACGTCACGCGCCGCCAGACCGCGGCAGTCGATACGCCAGTCCGCATCGCGTGGGTCGCCTGCCAACTCGATCGCGCTCATGCCTCGCTCGACCTCAATTTTTGCTCCAAGTGCCTCCAGGCGTGCAAAGAGGAGCTCGAGCACATCGCGCGGATGGAAATGGGCTTCGCCTGAGAAAAACAGCCCATTGGAAAATCGCCCGGCGAGATCGGGCTCCAGGTCTGCAACGGCGGCGGCGTCGAACCAGTCCCATTTTGTCGTCCGTCGAGAGAACTGCCTCAGGTCGGGCAGATCGCGCGAATGAGCAACCACCAGCGTGCCGTTGGCCACCGGCTTGAGTTCGAGGCGATGCCAAAAGGCCATGCTCTCGGCACCAAAAATGCCGATCAGCGGTTCGGCGCTTTCCATCTCGCACCAGGGTGCCAGCATGCCACCGGCCCACCAAGAGCAGCACGAGGCGTCGGGCCCATCGCTCTTGGACACCACGCGCACCTCGCAGCCGCGCTCGGCAAACGTCGTTGCCGCGCACAGCCCAGCGACACCACAACCGACAACCTCGACTTTCATAGCCACGTTCTAACGTCCAAGTTTATTCACAAGGCGTCGTTCGCCCGCTTCACGGTCTCGGCATCGACATAAACCTCCGAACCCAGTTGGCGGAATTTATCCGCCATATCGGCCATGCCCGCCTCCCTCTTCTCAAGCTCCGCTGCATAGTCGCGCACATCCTGCGTAATCTTCATGGAGCAGAATTTCGGCCCGCACATGGAGCAAAAATGCGCCACCTTGTGGGCGTCCTTGGGCAACGTCTCATCATGGAACTGCCGCGCCGTGTCGGGATCGAGCCCGAGATTGAACTGATCCTGCCAGCGGAAGTCGAACCGCGCCCGCGAGATTGCGTCGTCGCGCAGTTGCGCCGCCGGATGCCCTTTCGCGAGATCGGCGGCGTGTGCCGCGATCTTGTAGGTGATAACGCCGATCTTGACGTCGTCACGGTTGGGCAGGCCGAGGTGCTCCTTCGGCGTCACATAACAAAGCATCGCCGTGCCGAACCAACCGATCATCGCCGCACCGATGCCCGATGTGATGTGATCGTAGCCGGGCGCAATGTCGGTCGTCAGCGGCCCGAGTGTGTAGAACGGCGCCTCGCCGCATTCCTTGAGCTGCTTGTCGACATTGATCTTGATCTTGTGCATCGGCACGTGACCGGGGCCTTCGATCATCACCTGACAGCCCTTACTCCACGCCAACTTGGTGAGCTCACCGA
>JAUVMS010000478.1 GCA_030600135.1 Hyphomicrobiales bacterium
CGATCCGAAGCTCTGCGGATCATTCGAGATTCGGGGCAAGGCGCCTAGGAGCGTGCTTGTCGTCACGGCCGATCGTGTCTACACCCAGTGTCCGAAGGCGCTGGTGCGCTCGCGGCTTTGGAGTTTCGAAGTTCAGGTCGCGCGATCAGAACTGCCGAGTCCCGGCGAGATGTTGCAGGCATTGAGCGAAGGTGAGTTCGACGGCGAGGCCTACGATCGCAGCTATCCCGAGCACATGAAAAAGACGATCTATTGATTCAAAGGCGAGACGGGACCAGCAAGTATTCGCGCCGCCAACTTCCAAACCTTGCCGGCGAATTGGAGCGCCTAATTCTCGATGCGTAGATTTCGCGCGTCGTTTAGCGTGAACGAGGGAGGTGCCCGTACCCACGCCGCGACCATTTCGCATCCGTTGACTCAAGTGCTACGGATCGTCGGTGCTCGCGATCTGGTTCTTGCCAATGCCACGGAATATCTGGCCGAGAAGCGACTTCTCGCCGGCCTGCGGCGGCGTCTCGCGCGAAATGTGGTCGATAACCTTGCCGTCCTTGAGGCCATAGCTGGCGACGCGCTCGACCGAGCCGAACTGGTCGAAATAGACGGCTGTAACGCGCCGATCGATGGTTTCGGGCTTGAAGAACGAGACCGACTTCTTGGTGGTCGAGATGTAGTAGTAGGCGCCACCACCAACAGTTGACGTCGTATCGGGCGTGCCGAGTGACAGCTTGATCTCTTCCTGGCTCATACCAGGTTGCACTTGCTGCAGATCAGCCTCGCTTACCAGGTTCCCGTGTCGTGTAATTCGCGGCGAGCATGCCGCAAGCGACATGACGACCAACGCGGTTGCCGCTATATGCCAGCTCAGGCGGCACCTCGGTTCCGCCAAGTCTCGCGTTGCGCCCATCGTATCCCCCGTGATTTCCCTCGGGCCCGGCTCGTGGTACCCATGAGAATCAACTGCACCGTCAACCCGTTAGATTGACGTCGCGGCTGGCGGTTGCAATTGCAAATATCCGTTTTTCCCCATATGCCAGGCACTTGGCGCGACATCGGAGGCAAACTTGCTGCAATGGCTCAAAACCCGGTGGTGTACACACCATACCGCCAGTTTGCTCTACGACCGGATTGTGGCTCAGGCACGGCAGCCAGCATTCTACTTGGACTTTGGCGTGCCCGATACCGTGAGCGGACGATTTGAAATGATCGTGTTGCATTTGTTCATCGTTCTCGAGCGGTTGCGCGCGGATCCCGAGACACCAAATGATCCGGGTCAGCAGCTTGTCGAGACGTTCTTTGCCACGCTGGACCATGAAATGCGGGAAATGGGAGTTGGCGATATGGCGGTTCCCAAGAAGATGCAGAAGGCGGCCGGTGGTTTCTATGGCCGGATCCAGGCCTATGCCGACGCCGTGCGTGATGACGACCCAGCCGTGCTGACAACAGCGCTTGAGCGAAACGTCTACGACGATAACCAGGGCTCACATGGCAGGCAGCACGCGCTTGCAAACTATGCCCGTTGCGCGCTTCGTGCAGTCGGTTCCCAATCAATCGACGAGCTGTTGGAGGGACGTTTGCGGTTCCCCGATCCGTTGGCCAGCGAGAAGGGGGCATCGTGATGGTGGACGCGGGCGAGGACGGTTCTTGTGGGCGCCGACCACTATCAAAACAACATTGGCGCCTGCCGGTGGACGAGATTCCGCCGGAGGGCGTCGATCTGCACAGAGTGGCGACCCCGAAAGAAGAGGACGAGATCGCCCTTGCGTTGGGTTTGCAGAGCTGCAGTGGCGTCGTCCTGATCGCCCGCGCGGACCAGCCGGCTCGCGGTGAATACGCACTAACGGGCAAGCTACAGGCCAATGTCGTTCAAATTTGTGTCGTAACGCTCGAACCATTCAATCTTGCAATCGACGAGCCGGTATCGCAGGAATTCTGGCCACCGAGCAAGATCGCCGCCGTCCAAAGCGACGAAATCAATCCTGTAAGCGAGGATCCGCCCGAGCCGTTCGTCGATGACGCGATCGATCTAGGCGCGCTGGTCTTCGAACTCCTGGCGCTAGCGATTGATCCATATCCGAAAGCGCCTGGGGCTGAGTTTGTTGAGGCCGAAACGGATGATGCCCAATCGAAAACCCGCGCGAGCGAACACCCGTTTTCAGCTTTGCAAGTCCTCAAGGATGACAAATAATGTCTTTCAAACGAGGTCAGGCAAAGGAAAATCGCCTTGTGTGCCGGAACCAGTTATGTATGGTCGGGGCGCTGAGCTTAATACCCGGCCGACCGTGCAAAGCCATCCGCCAACGCCTTGTTGTTGGTGCTCAAAGATCGAAATTCGGTAGTTCGTGCCCATGACCACGCCACTCGTCATAGCGCTCGACGCCATGGGAGGCGATCATGGTCCAGGGATCGCGCTCCCTGGTGCGGCGGCGTCGTTGCTCCGCCATCCCGATCTCAGCCTTTTGATATTTGGCGATGAGCGCGTTATCAAACCGTTGTTGGATCAAAACCCGAGCGTTGCCGCCAAATCCGAACTCATCCACACCGATGTTGCGGTGCGCATGGACGCACGGCCGAGCCAAGCCCTGCGCGAAGGTCGTCGTGTCTCGGGCATGTGGCTTGCGCTCGAGGCGGTGCGCGACGGCCGTGCCGACGTCATGGTCTCGGGCGGCAACACCGGCGCGCTGATGGCAATGGCAAAGTTCTGCCTAAAAACCCTGCCCGACATCGACCGGCCGTCCATTGCCGCCATTTGGCCGACGGTTGCAAGCGAATGCATTGTCTTGGACGTCGGTGCCAATGTCGGAGCGAATGCCTCCCAGCTGACCAATTCCGCGTTGATGGGAGCGGCGATGGCGCGCGCGCTCTTCGGTTTTGAACTCCCAAGCGTCGGTCTCCTCAACATCGGCGTCGAGGAGA
>JAUVMS010000482.1 GCA_030600135.1 Hyphomicrobiales bacterium
ATCCCGGCAGCCGTACGCAGCCGAGCTCTGCACCACATGCTCGACGCCGCCGGCATTGCCCAAGCCTCGACCCGCTATGACTTCGCCCACAAAACGCTTGCCGGTCTGATGGGGCTCGCGGGCAAAGGCGATGTGCCGGTTTTCGGCATGCCGGCAAAGCTGCCGCCGCGCGACGCGGCGACGATGAACGGCTTTCTCTGCCACGGGCTGGACTTCGACGACACCCATATCGCCGGCGTAATTCACCCAACGGCCAGCGTCTTCCCGGCCGTCCTCTCTGCAGCTCATCACGCATGCGCCGATGCCTGCACCATGGTGACGGCCTATGTTCTCGGCATTGAGGTTGCTGCCCGCATCGGCGCCTGTGCCAAGGGAGCATTCCACCAGGTGGGCTTCCACCCGACCGGCATGATTGGAGTCTTTGCCTGTGCGCTCGCCGCCGGCCGTATCATGGGGCTCAACCAAAAGCAGCTCGTCGCGGCCCAAGGTCTCGCCCTCTCCATGGCGGCCGGCAGCCTGCAATTCCTTGAGGATGGTGCATGGAATAAGCGATTTCATCCCGGCTGGGCGGCATCGAGCGGGATGACCGCGGCAGCCCTTGCGCGCGAAGGATTTGTTGGTGCCACCGCCCCCTACGATGGCCGCTTTGGGCTCTTCAATGCCTATCTCGGCCCGCTCTCCGCCGATGTTGATTTGTCCTTGGCGACCGAAGGGCTTGGCGAGGTTTGGGAGCTCATGAACACCGCCATCAAGCCCTTCCCCACCTGTCATTTCACCCATGGCTGCATCGACGCCGCATTGGCCCTGCGCGATCAAATCGACGACCTGGCGCAGATCGACTCAATCGATGCGCTCGTGCCCGAGGAGGCCATCAAGACCATCTGCGAGCCGGAGCTGAACAAGAAGCGCCCGA
The DNA here is from genome assembly GCA_030600135.1 of Hyphomicrobiales bacterium. Classification (GTDB taxonomy): domain Bacteria; phylum Pseudomonadota; class Alphaproteobacteria; order Rhizobiales; family JAUVMS01; genus JAUVMS01. The sequence continues at coordinate 914 of JAUVMS010000482.1, forward strand.
AAAACGATTACGACGCCAAGTTCAGTGTTCAGTTTCTGGTTGCCGCCGCATTGATGAAAGGCCGATTGACGCTCGACGAACTCGAACCGGACGTCTTGAACGATCCCGACATCTTGGCGCTGACGCAAAAGGTGGCCTATTGCATCGATCCCGAAAGCGCGTTCCCCAAGGCTTATTCGGGCGAAGTGGTGATCCGCTTGAGCGACGGTCGCTCTCTGAGCCACCGCGAGCACATCAACCGTGGCGCCGCCGACCGGCCCCTCACCAACGACGAGATCGTCGCGAAGTTCCGCGACAACGCCGCCATGGTGGTCGATCGCGCCACGGTCGAACGTCAGATTGCCGCCATGCTGGCACTCGACTCCGATGACGTAGGCGCCGAGGCCTTGCGAGTCTTCTCGCCGGCCGCGGCATAGTTCGGGCGCGGACCAGGTAGAGCAAAATGACAACCCCACCGGATATAGAGTCAGGCGCCGATGCTGAGGAGCTGGCCGAGCAGGAACGCCTGATCCTCGACAGCATCGACCGCTTCTTGGAGCGTGACGTGGCGCCCTACGCCCAACAGCTTGAGCATGACGATGCCTATCCGGAAGAGATCGTGGAACAAATGAAGGCGCTTGGCCTTTTTGGCGCGGTCATCCCCGAAGCCTATGGCGGGCTCGGGCTTCGTCCCTCGACCTACGCCAAGGTCATCGAGCGTATGGCACAGGTCTGGATGGCCCTTTCCGGCGTCATAAACTCCCATCTCATCATGGCCTTCATCGTCGACAAGATGGGCACCGAGGAGCAAAAGCGGCACTTCCTGCCACGGTTTGCCACCGGTGAGGTGCGGGGCGGCCTGGCGTTGACGGAGCCTGATGGCGGCACCGACTTACAGGCCATCCGAACCGTGGCGCGCCGCGATGGCAACGACTACGTCGTCAACGGCGCCAAGACGTGGATCACCAACAGCATTCATGGGAATTGTCTTGCGCTCTTGACCAAAACAGACCCGAAGGCTGAGCCACGCCACAAGGGCATGACCATGTTTCTCGCTGACAAGGGCCCCGGATTTAAGGTTGGAAGGAAACTCGACAAGCTCGGTTATCGCAGTATCGATACCGCTGAGTTGGTTTTCGAGGATTATCGCGTGCCCCCGTTCAATCTCATCGGTGGCGAGGGCAATGGCATGAAGTGCGCCATGACCGGCCTCGAGCTTGGCCGCGTCAACGTGGCCGCACGCGGTGTCGGCGTCGCCCAGGCCGCATTGGATGAGGCGGTGCGCTACAGCCAGCAGCGCCAAACCTTCGGCAAGCCCATCCACCAGCACCAAGCCATTGCATTGAAGCTCGCCGATATGGTGACCCGGGTGCACGCCGCCCGGCTCCTGACGGAACAGGCGGCCAACGCGCTTGACCGCGGTGATCGGTGCGATTTCGAGGCTGGCATGGCCAAGCTCTTTGCCACGGAAGCCGCGCTCGAAAACGCCACCGAGGCGCTCCGCATCCATGGCGCCTACGGCTATTCAAAGGAATTTATCGTCGAGCGGCTCTATCGTGACGCGCCATTGCTTTGCATCGGCGAGGGGACCAACGAAATTCAGCGCCTCGTCATTGCCAAGCGTTTGATCGAGCAGAACCCGATTTGAGGCATGCCTGTGCTTCCACTCAAGGACGTAACGGTTTTGGCGGTCGAGCAATATGGTGCGGGGCCCTTCGGCACCATGCTGCTCGCAGACCTCGGTGCCGACGTCATCAAGATCGAGAACCCGAATGATGGCGGCGACATGGCGCGCGGCGTCGGTCCCTTCTACCTCGAAGATGGCTCAAGCCAGTTTTTCCACTCCTTCAACCGCAACAAGCAGAGCCTCACGCTCAATCTGAAAGATCCCGAGGGACAGGCGATTTTGTGCAAGCTCGTCGCCCAGGCCGATGCGGTCATGAACAACCTTCGGGGTGATTTGCCCGACAAACTCGGCCTTACCTA
>JAUVMS010000075.1 GCA_030600135.1 Hyphomicrobiales bacterium
GAGCCTGCAACCATGCAAGGGTTGCATGTCGAACGGTCCTATTTCACGCTCGACGGCAAACCGGTCGATATGGCGAGCGGGCGCGGTGGCGAAAGCAGACTGGCGCAAAATCAGCGGCTCGTGGTGGTGCTCAAAATCGAGGTCACCGACGGATCGGGCGGGCGCCTGTTGCTGGTCGATCGCCTGGCCGGCGGGCTCGAGATCGAGAACCCCCGCATCGTCGACAGCGCCAACCTCAAGGCCCTCGATTGGTTACAGACGACGGTCTATCCCGAGCATACCGCATTTCGCGATGACCGCTTCGTCGCGTCGTTCAATCTCTGGCCTGGCAGTGGCAACGAAAAATCGAACGCCCTGACGCTGGCCTACATGGTGCGCGCGGTCAGCCCTGGCCGCTACCTGCATCCGCCGGCGACCGTCGAGGACATGTACCGAGGCGAGCGGTTCGCGCGAACTTCGTCAGGTACGCTCCACATCGACAAGGCGGAGTAGGGCAATTGACCGGTCGGGCAACATCGACCATGGGGGCGGAGCGGCCGGGCCGTCGCCGTCGTGCGTTGCGCTGGGTAGGACTCGTGATAGTGATCGCAACCGCTGCCACCGGATTGGTGGCATACATTGCGATCGAACGACTGGGTCCGCTCGAATTCGATCGCCTCAAGGCGCGATCCGTCACCGTGCTCGACCGCGACGATCGATTGCTCCGCGCCTACACCACGCCCGACGGTCGCTGGCGCCTGCCTGTCGAGGGCGAGAGGGTCGACGCGCGCTACCAACGCATGCTGCTCGCTTACGAGGACAAACGCTTTTTCCGTCATTTCGGAATTGATCTCCTCGCCATCGCTCGTGCCGGGCTGCAGGTTCTGCAGAACCAAAGGATCGTCTCCGGCGCCTCGACATTGACAATGCAGGTGGCGCGCCTGTTGGAAGGCAAGCACGAACGCACGTTTGCAGGGAAATTCCGCCAGATCGTTCGCGCCGTCCAGCTCGAGCGCCACTTTACGAAGCGCGAGATCCTGGACACTTATTTCACGTTGGCGCCGTTCGGGGGCAATATCGAAGGCGTGCGTGCGGCCTCTCTCGCCTACTTCGGCAAGGAACCCTATCGGCTCTCGCTCGCCGAGGCGGCATTGCTGGTGGCGTTGCCGCAGTCGCCCGAACTGCGGCGTCCCGATAGGTACGCCAAGCGGGCGCTGGTCGCGCGCGGTCGCGTGCTCGATCGCATGGTGCGCGATGGTGTCGTCACGCAAGTCGAGGCGCGCCGGGCTCAGCAGGCACCGATGCCCAATGCGCGCCGGCTCTTTCCAATGCTCGCGGCGCACCTGGCCGATGCACGCGTGAGCGCACGACCCGAAGTATCGTCGCACCGGCTGACGATAGACCGCGATCTGCAATCCTCGCTTGAAACGCTCGCGCGACAGCATGTCCGCACAGTCGGATCACGGGTTTCGGCGGCTGCCATGGTGGTCGATCACACGACCGGTGAGGTACTGGCCCAACTGGGCTCGCCCGGCTATCTCGATGAAGCGCGGTTTGGATCCGTCGATATGGCGCGCGCGATCCGTTCGCCAGGATCGGCGCTCAAACCCCTCATCTATGGACTGGCGTTCGAATCCGGCCTGGCGCACCCAGAGACGCTGATCGAGGACCGGCCTGTGCGGTTCGACGACTATGCGCCGAAAAATTTCGACAACACCTGGCGCGGAACCGTTAGCATCCGCCAAGCCTTGCAGCTTTCACTCAATATTCCAGCGGTCAAGGTACTGCACGCCGTCGGGCCAACCAGGCTGGTGGCTCGTTTGCGCGAAATTGGGCTCGAGCCGAAACTACCGGATGCAACCGCACCGTCGCTCGCGGTGGCGCTCGGCGGGCTCGGCCTTTCGCTCACCGATCTCGCTCAACTCTACGCCGGTCTAGCCCGTGGTGGGCGGCCGATTGACTTGGTGCTTGATCGCGAGCAAGTGAAAGCGGCGGGGTCGCACAAAAACCCACGCAAACTGCTATCGCCAACAGCGGCATGGTATGTGGGCGACGTCCTATTGGGTACGCCGCCACCGCAAAATGCCCGTGGCGGGCGGATCGCATTCAAGACGGGGACGTCCTATGGCTATCGTGACGCCTGGGCCGTCGGGTTCGACGGTCGGCACACGGTCGCGGTGTGGATTGGCAGACCGGACGGCACGCCGACACCCGCCCTGACAGGGCAATCGGTCGCGGCACCGTTCTTGTTCGATGCGTTCCATCGTGTCGCTCAGCGCCGTGAGCCTCTTGGCCGGGCGCCCGAGAGCGTTTTGCAAAGCACTGCCGCAAACCTGCCGCCACCACTCAAGCGATTTCAGACGGAGCGGGGAACCGTCGCCACCGGCACCTTTGTGGATCAACCGCTGCGGATCGCGTTTCCGCCGAACAAATCGGACTTGGAGGTGGTCGGGGCGGACCAAGAGGGCGCTCGTCCATTGCTAATCAAGGCAACCGGTGGCAAGTTGCCGCTCACGTGGTTGGTGAACGGAGCCCCGCTGGAGACGGCGCCGCACCGCCGCGAGGCCTATTGGACGCCTAACGAGGAGGGCTTTGTGCGGCTCTCGGTGATTGATGCGGGCGGGCAGTCGGATCATGTTTCGCTCCGCCTAACGCGTTAGACTCGAGCCGCGTTGAGTACGCGACGATTGCATAAAACAACCGACGGTGTGGTTGCCGCGACACGCCGACCACAGTGATTTGCCGCAGAGGTGACCGACATCATGATGTCCCGCTGGCATTGACCAAAGCGAGGCAATAAGCTTCGTTACTGCTGAACGATAGCGGTGCGCCATTCATGCCCCTGACGTTTCGACAGCTCTTTGATTTCACCAACCGCACTTTGATCTTGGTCGTGATCGCTGGTGTGCTTGTGGGTTGTGCACCAGAGGTGACCCCGCCAACGCTTCCCGCGCTTCAAGGACAGATTGAGCAGACCTCCGTGTCAGGGCTATCGTCCGGTGCCTACATGGCTGGTCAATTCCAACTCGCCCATTCGAAGATTGTTATGGGGGCCGGCATCATTGCGGGTGGACCTTATGGTTGTGCCGACAGTGTCTATACGGCTGATTTGCTGGGCCCAGGTGCTGCCTTCATCAACCTCACGAAGGCGATCAACGGCTGCATGCTCAACGCCATGAAACTGTGGGGTGTCCCCAACCCGGCGCTGCTTGCAAAGCGTGCCGAGGTACGGGCGGCGGCGGGCGAGATCGATCCGCCGGAGCACGTACGGGACGATCGCATCTACCTTTACAGCGGTCAGAAGGACCGCACCGTGGTGCCGGCGATCGTCAAGGCGACCGAGAGATTTTACAGAGTGAGCGGCGTCGCGATATCGCAATTGCAATTCGTCACGGATCAACCGGCGGGGCACGCCATGGTCACCAGCGAATTCGGCATTGCCTGTGGCAGGACGGCCGAGCCCTACATCACCGACTGCGATTATGACCAGGCCGGCGCACTGCTCGGGCACATCTACGGCCCGCTGAAACCTCGCGTTACCGCGCCACAAAACTCGTTCCTGGCATTCGATCAAAGCGAATTTACGCACGGGCTGAAGGACCATGGCATGGCGGCAACTGGTCTGGCCTACATACCCAGCCAGTGTGCGGGACGTGCTGCTTGCAAGGTTCACATTGTTTTTCACGGGTGCAGCCAAAATCGCGACAAACTGGGCGACACGTTTGCGAGCCGATCGGGCTATGCGGAATGGGCCGATACAAACGACCTCGTACTGCTATTCCCACAAACCAAAGTGAGCCCGCTCAATCCGAAAGGGTGCTGGGATTGGTGGGGCTATACCGGCAAGGCCTATCTGACCAAATCGGCACCGCAAATCATCGCCGTTCGACGCATGCTCGAAAGACTAAACGGGCAGACACCGGTAACCTGATTGTTCGAACCGTTGAAGCGCATGGGCACTGGCTCGCATCCTCAGATACACATCGGTATGTGGTGCCGCGCGCAGGATTTGGGTGCGACGATGGCTTAGCTATGCCGCGCGCAGGGTTGCGCTACATTGCGCCTCCGGGTCGACGATCGAAATCGCATGACACGTGGGCAACTGACGGGGCGGTCATTGATTGGGTATCAAGTTCATCGTGAATTGGCGCGGATTGCGACGCTCATTGCATTGCCGATCGTCATTGTTTTCGCTTTGCCGCACCACGTGCTCGACTGGTCCTCGGTCCACAGCATGGCGCAAACCCACCAAGCCGACGGTGGCGAAAGGCACAATTCCAGAGACGGTTACGGGGCAGACCTGCTGGCTGGCGAATACGTCATCGGGGCCTATTCCGGGGTTGCCTATACCCACAGCAGTGATGTCCATATCGAGCGGGCCGATGGAGCGCGGCAAACGCTCAAGTCGGTCAAGTGGGACGGTCTGCCCTTCAGGAATCCAATTTTTTATGGCGTGCGGGTCTCGGCCTGGGCGAAAGGTGTGCCGGTCGGCCTGATGATCGACTTTACGCACGCAAAGGCGATTGGCGAGCGCGACAACGAGGTCGAGGTCGAAAAATCGGGCGATGGTCAACCAACAAGCATCCGCGCCAAACTAGGTTCGCTCTTTCGCAAGCTCGAATTTTCCCACGGCCATAACATCTTGCTGCTCAATGGATTGCTTCGCCTGCCGATGGGGACGGAGAGATTGAGCCCCTACGTCGGACTCGGTGCCGGTGTATCAATTCCGCATGTGGAGATTGCCGAACAAAACGGCGGAGGGCGGACATACGGATACCAGTTTGCAGGCCCCGCATTCCAGGCGCTAGCCGGCGTCGAGCTCAGGCTCGCGCACACCTCCGTATTCCTCGAGTACAAGCTCTCCTTTTCGCCCTACAAGCCGATACTCAAGGATCCGGCCGGCGGTCGGCTCAGCACCGACCTCCTGACCCACCACCTCATTGGCGGTTTCAGTTTGAGGGCAAGTCGTGCGGTCCCAGTTAGCCCATGATCTTTTTGACTGGAATCATGGTCTCGTTTAGTTCGCTCACGCCAAATGCGCCTCCGGCGCATGGCTGCGCGGGCGCGGCGTCTCTTTGTATGCGCTACCGCTTGCTACTTGAGCGCGATGCGCCAGACCGCAGTCGCGGCCTGAGGCGCGTCCATTCAAAATGATCGCGCTCTAACCGCTAATCTGAACGCTATGCGAGCCGCCCCTTTCGGTCATATCGTGGGGACCGGAACCCGTGGTTGACGGCATGTCCACATTTTGTTGGGCTTTGGTGAACCAATCGGCGAGAAAATCCAGAAACACCCGTAATTTCGGCAGAACGTGTTTGGCGCTCGGGTATACCGCCCAAATGGCGGCGCGAGCCGTGACGTTGTAGGTTGGAAGAACCCGAACCAACGTGCCATCGTTCAGCTCTTTCATGACACGTAGCTCAGAGGTACGGATAATGCCCTTTCCGTCAGTGGCGGCATGGCGGAGCAAATCTCCACTGTTGGAGCGCAGCGAGCCGGTCACTCGAATATGCTGCTGCTCGCCATCCTTGGTGAACGACCATTGGCGATGATCGCCGAGCACGAGGCAATTGTGATCGACCAGGTCCCGCGGATCCTGCGGAACACCATGTTCGGACATATAGTCTGAAGAGGCCACGATGACATGACGGTCGGGCGCGAGGCGCTTTGCGATCAGTGTCGAGTCTGGCAGCGCGCCGGTACGGATCGCAACGTCGTAGCCTTCGTCGTAAAGATTTACGATCTGATCGGTGAGATCGATACGTAGCTCGACATCGGGGTATTTGCGCATGAACACGCAAAGCGCGGGGGCGATGAACCGGCGAGCAAGTGAGGCCGGGGCGGATATGCTCAATCGACCACGAGGGAGCGCGACATTGCCACCGACAGCAGCCCGCGCATCGGCGATCTCAGCCATGATGCGCTCGACGTGGGCGAGAAATATCTCGCCTTCCTCGGTGATCCTTATGCGCCGAGTGGTGCGATCGAAGAGACGTGCGCCCAGGTGGTCCTCGAGCGCCTGGATACGTTTCGAAATCGTTCCAGGCGTCAAACCAAGCTCCGCGCCTACAGCGGACAAGTTACAAAGCGCTGCGACGCGCATAAAGATGCGCATGTCCTGAATGTCCATGGGCACTCAAACCTCTAAGTTACATGTAAGTTACACCGTGATCAGTCTATCGGATCAAATAGCAAAACGCGTCATTTTTTTATTTGAATCTTTCTTGGTTTGGGACCGCCCACATTGAGTAACGAATGCAGATTGGATTTTACGGCGATGCCACTGCCCGGTAGCGCTAACATTTGCGGTTCGCCATTGAAGATTATGATACCTGCAACTGGTGCCCCGCGGCACAACCGAATAGCGAAATGATATGGCAACAGCAACCCTGCATTTGTACATAGCGACAAATATGGTGAAGTAAGTGCAAAGCAAAGCAGCTGAGCGTCTTGCGAACGATCCAACAACAGTCACCCGCGAAGCGCTTCAAGATACAGATGAAATCTTGCGAGTGTTCAGTGATCCGACAGTTGCGGCCGGGATCATTCACAAAATCTCTTTCGCGGTACGAGGGGTCGTTCGGACGCGTGACAAGATCTCGCACCGCAATTCAATTGACAGTACAAGCCGGAAGTAACGCGAAAGGATTGGGATCTCCTCAGCGGCACACGGTCAGGAACCGCAAAAACATGACGGGGTATCGCAAGATCGCATTGTCGATCCCGCCCACGCGCGCGCCACTTGCGCACGGTGCGTGTTCTCGCCAAGAATGACTGGATTACACTGCCGCGATTAGCCGCCGGTCACAGACATATGGCGGGCGACCGAGGGGCGGCTGGTGCGACGATCGATAACGAAGTCGTGGCCCTTGGGCTTGCGTGAGATGGCTTCGTCTATGGCGGCATTGAGGAGCGCATTGTCATCGCTTTCGCGCAGTGGCGCACGCAGGTCGGCACGATCGTCCTGGCCCAGGCACATGTAGAGTTGACCGGTGCAAGTCAGGCGGACCCGGTTGCAGCTCTCGCAGAAGTTGTGCGTCATTGGCGTGATAAATCCAATCCGTCCGCCGGTCTCCTTAACCTCGACATATCGGGCCGGGCCGCCTGTGCGGTACGGAATGTCCTCGAGCGTCCAACGATCCATGAGGCGGGCGCGAACGATCGAGAGCGGCAAATACTGGTCCGTGCGGTCGCCATCGATCTCGCCCATAGGCATGGTTTCGATGAACGTCAGATCCATGCCGTCACCGTGAGCCCAGCGGATCAGCTCGTCGAATTCGTCCTCATTGAAACCCTTGAGGGCGACTGTATTGATCTTCACTTTCAGTCCCGCCTCACGGGCCGCCGCCAAACCGCCAATGACCTTATCGAAATCACCCCATCGGGTGATTGCCTTGAAGCGGTCGGAACTCAACGTGTCGAGCGACACGTTGATGCGCTCGACACCGCAATCTCGAAGTTCTGCGGCAAAGCGAGCGAGCTGGCTGCCGTTCGTGGTGACGGTCAGTTCGTCCATCGCCCCTGTCTCTAGGTGGCGAGAGAGCGCCCGGAACAACCACAAGATGTTCTTGCGTACGAGCGGCTCACCGCCGGTGATGCGAAGTTTCCTGACACCTTTGGTGACGAACGCCGAGCACAGTCGATCGAGTTCCTCAAGCGTCAAAAGCTCGCGCTTGGGTAAAAAGGTCATGTGCTCGGACATGCAATAGACGCAGCGGAAGTCACAGCGGTCGGTAACCGACACGCGAAGGTAGGTCACTCCACGACCAAAGGGGTCGGTCATGGGCTCGACATGGGCACGATTCAAAGTCTGGGCGGCCATCGGATAGGAAGACTCCACTCGCTACGAAAATTCACGAACTAGACGGCTTGACGAAAAAGCACCGACGTTTTCACCCAGACTAACGCTTATGCGCCAGTGATCAAGCCAGAGTTGCCGCAATGGTCTTTCGAACGCGGCGAATTCGCGAGCAGGACTCTATTGACTGTTTTTGCAGTCGCCATTGCTCGATAACTCGACTTTGCGCACTTTTTACTCAGAATTGACGGGGAGGAAAGGATTCGTTTCCTCGAATTTTCCGACTTGGCCAATTGCCTTTCTCGATTTCCCGGCGCAATATCAATCGGACAACAACTAAGAACATGATACCTGGGAGGAATACGCAACATGCCCATCAAAGGGGCATCGAGCGAAGAACCACCAACAATTGCGCAAGAAGATAAGCTTCGCGCGCAATTGTATGGATTGCTTGCCAAATTCCTGTCGCGGCCGCCGAGTGTGGCCGACCTTGAGGCGGTGGCCGCGCTCAAGGGTGACGACACGAAATTAGGACAGGCAATAGGGATGCTCGCGCGGATCGGTGGTCGTGCGGATGTCGAGGGGGTCGGCGAGGAGTATCACGACCTTTTTATCGGTGTCGGGCGGGGCGAACTTCTGCCTTATGCGTCGTACTATCTGACGGGGTTCCTGCACGAAAAGCCGCTGGCGAAACTGCGCAACGACATGGCCGAACTCGGCATTGAGCGCGAGCCAAAGGCAAGCGAGCCGGAAGACCACATCGCAGCAATCATGGAAAGCATGACCGGGCTCATTCTTGGTCGCTTCGGAACGCCTGCTCCCATCGAGGTGCAGAAGCGGTTCTTTGAAACCCACCTGGAGTCCTGGGCACCCTATTTCTTTCGCGACTTGGAAGCCGCGAAATCATCTGTTCTCTATGCCGCAGTTGGCGCGATTGGGAGGAACTTTTTCGATATCGAGGCCACGGCCTTCGCCATGGACTGAGGCTTTATGGGAAACGCGAGGGTAGCGTTTGGCCCCTCGTGCAATTGGAAGGAGAGTAACATGAAGGAGACCAAGAAAAAGGTCGACGCCGATCGGCGCAGCTTTTTGAAGCTCGCTGGCGTGGGCACGGTCGTGGGAGGGGCTGCGCTCGCGGCATCCAGCACGACTGGTGAAGCGCGCGAAGAGGCCAGCAAAGACAGCCTCTACAGCGAGACCGACCACATCAGAACATATTATCGATTAGCAAGGTTCTGAGGCGAGTAACCCGTTGAGGGGCAACGAAGGAATTTTAAGGAGGAAGACCATGCTCAGGAAGAAGATAAACGGGGTTGCGAAAGGCCCCCGTTTGTCGTCTGCACTTGGTGAGCAGAACGGCGGCGCGATCGATCGGCGCACATTCCTACGCAACTCCGGTCTGACAGTTGGCGGGCTGGCGGCTGCAGCGACTGTAACGAGCAGCCGGGTAAAAGAGGCCAAGGCGCAATCGCCGGCCGGCGGCAAGATCGAAATCAAGAAGTCGGTCTGCACGCATTGCTCGGTTGGCTGCACGGTTCTCGCCGAAGTGCAAGACGGCGTGTGGATCGGCCAGGAGCCCGGTTTCGACAGTCCATTCAATCTCGGCGCACACTGCGCCAAGGGAGCTTCGGTTCGCGAGCACGCCCACGGCGAGCGGCGGCTCAAGTTTCCGACCAAGCTCGAAGGCGGCAAGTGGAAGCGGATCTCATGGAACGATGCGATCAACGAGATCGGCGACAAGATGCTGCAGATCCGCGAGCAGTCGGGACCCGACTCGGTCTACTGGCTGGGCTCGGCCAAGCATTCCAACGAGCAGGCCTATCTGTTCCGGAAGTTCTATGCGTTCTGGGGCTCCAACAACGGTGACCACCAGGCACGTATCTGTCACTCGACCACGGTCGCAGGTGTGGCCAACACCTGGGGCTATGGCGCGATGACAAACTCCTATAACGACATCCACAACTCCCGGGCCATATTCCTAATCGGTGGCAACCCGTCGGAGGCCCATCCTGTGGCGCTCCTGCACCTGCTGAAGGCGAAGGAGCAGAACAACGCGGACCTCATTGTGTGCGATCCGCGCTTCACGCGCACGGCCGCCCACGCCACCGAATACGTCCGCTTGCGTTCTGGCACGGATATGGCCGTCATTTGGGGTATCCTCTGGCACATCTTCGAGAACGGATGGGAAGACAAGGAGTTCATCCGCCAGCGTGTCTGGGGCATGGAGTACATCCGGGAAGAGGTGAAGAAGTGGAGGCCCGAGGAGGTCGAGAACGTCAC
>JAUVMS010000211.1 GCA_030600135.1 Hyphomicrobiales bacterium
ACGAGCCCACGCCAAATACTGGCTGACGTGGGGCACACTTGAGAAGCGTCGGCCACTTAGAGCCGGTGAGGGCGACCTCACCGGCCTTTTCCGTATTCGACTCCCACGATTGTGTGATTGTGTGAACTTCAGACCTCGATGACCTATGCATGATTAACTACATGTGACTAAAGCACAGTGGTTCTAAGCTTACGTTGAGTGAGAATATTATGATTAGTTCGCTCGATTTTGAGAAATTGCCGGGAGTTATCAAATGATGCGGAGGTTCATTGGCGCCTTACTTGGCGCCGTCTTGTTGGCATCTAGCACAACTAGTCTGTATGCATCGCCATGCGCCGAGAATGATTGGCGATGTAAGGTATTTGAGCCGAAGGGAAAACGCTGAATTGGCACCAACATACTCATTCCGCCCATGACCACCGCGATCGACAAAGTTGGGCGACACTAACGATTGTTGGGCGCTTTTACCCGGGAAAGAAATGTCCTCTCCCGGGTCTTGCTCTTCTCGCTCACGCCAGATGAGGCCCGCGGGCCATGGCTCCGCGGTTGCAGCCTTTCGCAGTTCTACTTAGCGTGAACTGGCTCTAAGCCTGGCCGTCGTCCTTGCGACCCAAGAGGTGCCAGCTCAAGGGTAATGTGACCGCGGCGAGCAGCAGCTTGAGCGTATCGCCTGCCAGGAAGGGCATGAGGCCCCACTCCAGCACAGGCTTGTCCCACCCGACGACGTTGCCGAGCCAAAGCAGGCCGGGGATATAGATGATGACATTGCCGATCAGCATGGCGAGTGCGGTCGACCAAAACCGCTTGTCCCAGCCCTGCTCGGCGAGCCAGCCACAAACTACGGCGGCAAAGAAAAATCCGATGAGGTAGCCGCCCGTCGGTCCCATGAAAGCGGCAAGACCGACACTGGTGGGGGTGTTCCCGGCGAACACGGGCAGGCCCATGGCGCCAACTGCGAGGAAGGCCGCCACCGTCGTGCCGCCCAAGCGCCAGCCGTAGGCCATTCCCAGGACAAGCACGCCAAAGGTCTGCATGGTGAGCGGGACCGGCCAGAACGGAATTTGGATTTTTGAGCAGACGGTCAGAAATACGACGCCTATGGCGGCAAGTATCAGCCACCGTAGCGACCTTGCGTCAGTGCCCCGCCAGACGGCATCGGCCAGTGTTTGGGTCGTTGTTTGCTGCTGCATTCGCGTTTCCTCAATCCTTACGAGATTTCAATTTCAACCGCCAAGAGATCTGCGTCGATGCCCTCTTGACCCTCTGTAACGTGGACGGCTTTTACAACACCGGCCTCGGGTGCGTCGTGGTTTAGCTCCATCTTCATCACTTCCATAATGAAAAGTGTGTCCCCAGCGGAAACTGTATCGCCAGGCTTGACCAAAACTTTCCACATATTCCCCGCCGTTTGCGTCCTTACTTCCACGGCCATATCTATTTTCCTCCCTCGATCGAGTCCTCGCTATAGTATGCGTCCAGTTGCAGCGCAAGCGCTTGTGCCTCGCTGACCGAGATTGATTTGAAGCGTAGCGTCTCGCCCGGTTTGGCTTGACCAAGCTTCCAAAATGCAGCCTGCGGTACCGTGTATGGATTGATGAAGCCGCCCATGCTTGGCCCATCGTTGACCAGAATGATGGGCGTTTGACCGGCAAGATTGATGGCGCCGCACGGATAGCCTTGGTCGATGATGTTCGAGGGTTCCTGGCCGTGCTCGGGCGCTTTGTTCAGTGCCTTTTCGGTGAACGACCAGTCTGGCCCCTCGAGGCGATAGCCGGTGCGGTCGCTTTTTGCCGACAGTTTCCAGTCGAAACTCAAAAAGCGTTCGTGGCCGGCCGCGTCGATCCAGTCGTCATTGGGGCCCGCGACAACCTCGACGGTCCAGGATTTGTCCATCGAGATCGGCGGGCGACGGTCTTCGCGAACCCGACGACCGGGTTGGCTAGCGCCCTCGCCCGTCGGTACGGTTTGACCGGTCTGGATGGCCCGGCCATCCATGCCGCCAACGCCCGCTTTGTGAAATGTCGAGCGCGAACCGAGCCACGGCTCGGTGACGATGCCACCGGCAACGGCAATGTAGGCACGGGCGCCTGTCTTGGCCGGCATCAAGCTCAACGTTTGGCCTGGTTCGACGGCAAAGCTCTCCCACATCGCTATCGGCTGGTCGTCGAGGCGCGGTTGCATGTCGCCGCCTGTTACACTGACCACGCCGGCGCGCTGAAATCGCAGCGTCGGTCCGATGAACTGACATTCGAGCGAAGCCGTTCCGGGGGCATTGCCGACGAGCAGGTTCGCCATTCTGAAGGACCACGAATCCATCGGTCCCGAAGGCGGGAATCCCTGGTTCCAATAACCAATGCGGCCCGGCCAATCTTGAACCGACGTTTCAAGCCCGGGTTTGATGACTTCCAGCATGCTAACCTCCCTCAGAACCGAGCTTTGGTGTCGAGACTTTCGACCCAGCGTTTGTATTGTGCGACCGAGAATTTCTGATACTCCACCAGATTGTATTGGTAGGTGCCCTCCTCGACCTGGCGTTCGGCCTCGTTAAATTCCTCAACGGAGCAGGGCACAAAGCGAACCCTGTCGCCGGGTTGAAAGAGACAGATGGAACGTTCGAAGACTGGAAATCGCTTGTTGGTGTCCCAGATGGGCACCGGCGTGCGGGCGAAGATCTGATAGCCGCCAGGCAGATGCTCGGGATAGATGGCGGTCGAGGCGCCGCCCATGCCAACCGTGCCCTTCGGTGTCCAGGTTCGGGGGGGATTATATTTCGGTGCCGTCAGCATGCAGCGCGGATCCAGCGGCATCATGAACGGCAAGCCGGGCCAGAAACCTAGCGAGGCCACCCAATATTCCGTACCCGAATGGACGCGGACAAATTGTTCGACGCTGCTCAAGCCGTTGAGCTCGGCAACGTATTCGGGATCCGTAGTTTTTTTGGCAATCTTTTCGATGTAGTCCGCAACGCACTCCTTGGTCCAAGGATCGAGATAGACGGTTGGGAAGCAAAACAGCCTGCTCTCGAGCTCAATGTTGTCGGAGGGCCCAAGAGAGTCGATAAGCCGCCCCATTTCCAGCTGGAGATCGGTGAACGAAATCTCCTTGGGCTCGTAGTGGATGAGCATCGAGGCAAAGCATGGCGCGGTTTCGAGTATGCCTTTGGTTTTTTGCTCCTCGATCGCGGTCGCCAGGCCCTGGGCCTTGAAGTTGAGCTCGAGGTTCATCTCGTTGCCGAACTCGATAAGAACATAGCGATCACCGCCAGGAAGATATCTTGGTTGCTCGTAAATCATTCGTGCAGTTCTCCTGGTGTCTGAATTTATTGGAGCAGTTCTGCCTTGTGAACCTCGACGAAGCCGGTGTGGATGTCGCCTCGCGCGAAAGCCGGGTGCTCGGCGCAACGCCCGAGGAACTCCAGGTTCGTGGCGATGCCTTCGACGCGAGTGGCTGAAATTGCGACGGTCGAAATTTCGAGCACCTGGTCGCGTGTCTGGCCAAAGACGATTATCTTGGCAATCATGGGATCATAAGACGGTGTGATGACGTCACCTTGGTCGACACCGGTGTCGATCCTCAGGCCAGCGGTGTCTCGTGGAAAGGCGAGCGTATTGAGTGGACCTGGCGAGGGAAGGAACATTTTGCGCGGATCCTCGGCACAGAGGCGGAATTCGATGGCGTGGCCTGAGCGGGTTATGTTCTCCTGCGTGAGTTGCGATAAATCATCAGCAAACGCCAATTTGAGCTGAAGTGCAACCAAATCGTGGCCGGTGGTTTCTTCCGTTATGGGATGCTCGACCTGGATGCGGGTGTTCATCTCGAGGAAATAAAAGTCTCCGGTTTCGGCATCGAGAATGAATTCGACAGTGCCGGCGCCGGCGTAACGTTGGTTCGAAGTGAGCGCAGTGGCGGCGGCACACATGTTCTGAATTGTCGCAGCGGAGAGGTTTGGTGCGGGCGTTTCCTCGATGATCTTCTGGAAACGGCGCTGTATCGAGCATTCCCGTTCAAAGAGATGAACGGCCCGGCCATCACCCAAGCCAAAAACCTGAACTTCGATGTGGCGGGCCCGACGGACGTAACGTTCGAGGAATATGGTCCCGTCCCCGAAGGCACGTTCGGCCAGAGATTGTGTCGCCTCGGCGACTTTCGAAAGGTCCTCCGGCTTTTCGACCAAACGCATGCCGATGCCGCCACCACCGGCCGCGGCTTTCACCAGAAGGGGATAGCCGACGTGCTTCGCCGCGGCCGAGAGGTCGGAGGTTTCGCCGGTCGCAAATCGTCGGCTGCCTGGCAAGATTGGGACGCCCGCGGCATCGGCCAAGTCACGGGCGCGCTCCTTGTCGCCCATATCGCTTATGCTTCGCGGTGCTGGTCCGATCCATTTGAGGCCCGCTTGCTCGACAGATTTGGCGAATTCGGCGTTTTCGGCGAGAAATCCGTATCCCGGATGAATGGCGTCAGCTTTCGAGCTTGACGCCGCAGCAAGGATCTTGTCGCCCCTCAGGTAGCTCTCAGCCGGTTTGGCAGGCCCGATCGGCAGCGCGACGTCAGCTGCCGTGACGTGGCGCGCCTTGGCGTCGGCGTCGGAATAGACCGCGACGACTTCGTGGCCAAGGCGGTGGCAGGTGCGGGCGACGCGGCAGGCGATTTCGCCTCGGTTGGCAATGAGAATGCGGGCCATGGCGATCTCTTACCGATCCATGTAGGGCAAGAGGGCGGTATAGATCGCTTCGGCAACGGCGGCGGAGTTCGGGGTATCCGAATGGATGCAGATGGTGGAGGCGGCAATGGGGATGTCACTGCCGTCGTTACAGCGGACTTTGCTGTCACGTATCACGCTGAGACAGCGCTCGACCGCCAATTCAGGGGGAACCTCCGGATGCTCTCGGGTGATGAGCAGGTTGCCGGCCCTGTCGTAGTCGAGGTCGGCAAAGAATTCGGGCCGGAATTCGAGGCCACGGGAGGTATAGACCGTTTCGTGCAAAGTGCCGGCAAGCCCGAAAACGGGGACGCGGAAATGCTCGGCGGCATCGGCCACGGCCTCGGCGATATGTTCTTGACGCGCCGCCATGCCATAGAGCGCTCCGTGGGGTTTTAAGTGGCTGAGCGGCACGCCCGCGACATCGAGAAAGCCCCTGAGCGCGCCGATTTGGTAGATGATGAAGTTGGCCACTTCCTCGCGATCTATTTTCATCTCCCGCCGTCCAAATCCTTGCAAGTCGGGGAGTGAGAAATGGGCGCCGATTTTGACATCGTGGCGCTTTGCAAGCTCGACGGTGGAGCGCATGTGATTGGGGTCCGAACCGTGATAACCGCAAGCGATGTTGGCTTCGGTGATGTACTGGATCAAGGCTTCGTCGTTGCCCATCTTGTATAGACCGAAGCTTTCACCCATGTCGCAGTTGATATCGATGCTCATGGTGGATTTCCTGCTCCTATAGCTCAACGCGTCGGCGCGGGTGCCGGGTTAGTCTTTGACGCCTGCGAGGTAGCGCAGCCGGAATTGATCCGCGATCACGGCAAGGATTAGCAGCACGCCCAGAACCACGGTTTGCAAATACGATTCTATGCGCGCCAGGTTCATTCCATTTTGAACCAGACCGATAAACAGCGCGCCGAGGATGACATTTTCAAGCCGCCCGACGCCACCTCTCAAGCTGACGCCGGCAATGACGCAAGCGGCGATGGATTGTAGTGGCATAGAGGCGCCGATATTGGCCTCGCCGGTGTCGAGCCGCGCGGTCAAGAGCATGCCGGCGATGGCCGTCAGCAGGCCGCACAGCGTATAGGTCCAAAACAGAGTGAACTGGGTGTTGATGCCGGAGAGCTTTGCCGCCTTGATGTTGCCGCCGACGGCATAGAGATGTCGTCCACCCGGAGTCCAATTGACGAAAACGTAGAGTGCGCCCGCAATCAACGCGGCAACATAGACCGGGGTTGGAATGCCAAGGAACGCACCGAAGCCGAAGGTGTCGCCGAAGACCTGCGGCATGCCGTAAACGGGGACCCCGCCGGTTAGATAAAGTGCGATACCAAAGCCGATGGACGCCATCCCGAGTGTCATCATGAAGGGCGAGACGTTGAAGAGCGCGACGCCGAGGCCGTTGACGGCGCCGATGGCGGTGCCGGCAAGAATTCCTGCGACACAGCCGAGCAAGATTGCGAGCCAAGTCAGTTCCGGCATCGCGGCGTAGGCGCTTGCCATGGCCAGAGCACCGACGA
>JAUVMS010000360.1 GCA_030600135.1 Hyphomicrobiales bacterium
AAGAAACCAGCGCAGCGAGGCAAGGCCGACCGGCCGCCGCGGCATAGCCGCGCCCTCGCGGAGCCATGGGCCGCAAGGCTCATCTGGCGTGAGCGGGACGAGCAAAATCCTCAGCTTCCGCGCCTCAGCCGCGAGACCAACTGCGCCGTCGGATAGGAATCGGCCGGCATGCCGAGCTTTTTCTGCATGTCCTTGACCGCCGCGCGTGTTTTCTGCCCGATAATCCCGTCGATCTTGCCGACGTCGTAACCGCGTCGCGATAAAAGTCGTTGTAATTCAACGATTTGCCGATAGCTCATCGACGATACTTTGACGTTGCGTCGTACCGGTGGCGCACCGGCGATCCGCGTCGCGAAATAGGCGGCCGTCGTCGAATAAACCAGGGATTCATTCCACTGCAGGTAAATCTGAAAGTTGGGATAGGCGAGGAAGGCCGGGCCCCGGCGCCCCATGGGCAAGAGCAGCGATGCCGGCAGATTGTCGACCTTGAGCGCACGCCCATTGGCTCGTTTGACCCCCCACTTGGCCCACTGTGACCGCGGATGCTGAATGCCGATGTCGGCCTGGTCCCACGCCAGGCGAGACGGCACACGGACCTCCTGGAGCCAAGGCTGGTCGCGCTTCCAACCGAGATGCCTCAAAAAGGCTGCCGTCGAGGCCAATACATCAGGCACGCTCTTCAAGAGGTTGCGCCGGCCATCTCCATTATAGTCGACAGCATGGTCATAGTAGTGTTTCGGCAGAAACTGCACCTGCCCGAGCTCACCGGCCCACGACCCGACCATTTCCCGCGCCGTCAGGTCACCGCGATCGATAATCTTCAGTGCCGCCATGAGTTCTGGGCGAAACAGCTCGGGCCGCCGGCAATCATAGGCGAGCGTTGCAAGTGAGCGGATCGAGCGATCCTTGCCCATATTAACGCCGAAGTCGCTCTCAAGTCCCCAAAACGCAACGATGACGGGTGCCGGCACGCCGTAGTCACGCTTGATCCGAGCAAAGGTCCGGCCGTGCTTGCGGATGAGTTGTGGCCCCTTCTTGAGGCGGTAGTTTGAGATTAAGCGGCTGGAAAACTTCATAAAATCTTGCGAGAAATAGCCTTGGCGTCGATCCTTGGCGATAATCCGTTTGTCATATGTGACACCGTTGAGCGCCGACCGGATGGTTCGCTGCGAAACTCCGGCGCCCGCTGCCTCACGCTTGAAGGCGCCAAGCCAGCGTTTGAAACTGCCAGTATTCTGACAGGCGGCGATCGCCGGTTGTGCCACAACGAGTGATGATAGCGTCGCCACCATCGCCCAACCAATTGTTGAACGGTGCATTGTCAATCCCTGCTTTGTCGTTCTTGCCAGCCAAAACCACAGCCCCGAGACCCCTCTCGGCGGTTGTAGAGCGGGCCGCAATTGCTGCGCCCGTGCGTGGTCGCCCCACAATAGACGCCGCGAAGATGGAGCAAATATGGAGGCTGACGGTTTAACGCGATAGAAGAATTAGGCGTGCCCCTCCTACACCTGTTGGTGTGTGGTCGAGATGCCGCACTCTTCGCCACACGGAAGTCTCGAAATTCGGAGCAGGTCACTCCCAACGCTGACGGAATCGCCCTTTTCGCGGTCGTGCATCGCCGACACACTTCCATGTCCGCATCAACGCATTTCGATTAAGCATATTGGGACGGAGAGCATTTACACGCCACACATTGCCCCAATGCCGCCTAACTCCTACATTAGATGATAGCAAAATGAACAAATCCGAGGTTCTCCAGCGGACGTAAAGCCACTGGAGTGTTTACGCATGGCAAAGCGCACATTACCTACCGTTTCGGCGGGCCAGGGAGGTCTTGCCCGCTATCTGCAGGAAATCCGTCGATTTCCGATGTTGGAGCCGGACGAGGAGTACATGCTGGCCAAACGCTGGACCGAGCATGCCGATTCCGATGCCGCCCACAAGCTCGTGACCTCGCATCTTCGCCTTGTGGCGCGCATGGCCATGCGTTATCGCGGCTACGGGCTGCCAATCGGCGAGGTCATTTCCGAGGGCAACGTCGGTCTCATGCAGGCCGTCAAGCGTTTCGACCCTGAAAAGGGGTTCCGGCTCGCGACCTATGCGATGTGGTGGATCCGCGCCGCCATCCAGGAATACATCCTGCGCTCGTGGAGCCTGGTCAAGATGGGCACCACGGCGGCGCAAAAGAAGCTGTTCTTCAACCTTCGCAAGGTCAAAGGGCAACTTCAGGCGCTGGAGGAAGGCGATCTCCGCCCGGACCATGTCAAGGAAATTGCGACCCGGCTTGGCGTCTCGGAAGACGATGTGGTTTCGATGAACCGCCGTCTGGCGGGCGACAGCTCGCTCAATGCCCCTGTACGCAACGATTCCGAGAGCGGCGAATGGCAGGATTGGCTCGTCGATGACCAAACTGACCAGGAAACCGAGTTGGTGCGCTCGGAAGAATTGGAGCGACGGCGCAGCTATCTGCAACAGGCCATGCAAGGGCTGAACGATCGTGAGCGTCGCATTTTCGAGGCCCGACGGCTGAGCGAGAGCCCAATGACACTGGAAGAGCTATCCGGCGAATTCGGCGTTAGTCGCGAGCGCGTTCGCCAAATCGAGGTGCGTGCCTTCGAGAAAGTTCAAAAGGCGGTGACCAAAGCCGCCAAGGTTGCCGACATTCCGCAGGTCAACTAGATCGTGTCGTGGAATACCGGCTTCCACCGTCGCGGTGCGCCATTCGTCGACACGTTCCAGCAGCAGGCTGCTGAAAAACTCGGTGAGGTCGCGATGCACTCGAGTTGTTCAACGGCCTGCTAGCGCAAAGCGCATTGGAAACCGCGGATGCGGACGCGATTTCTCATTATCCACAATCCGGTTGCCGGCATGCGCCGCCGCTGGATGCTGCGCACAGTGTGCCAAAAATTGCAGGAGCACGGCGCCAGCTTCACGATCGTGCCTGCATACGACGTCGAGACCGACCGTCGCCTGGCCCAACAGGCCGTGCAATCCGATGACTATGATGCCGTCGTTGCCGCTGGTGGCGACAGTACGGTGCGCGGCATTGCAAGCGGGCTTGTCGGTGCCAAGCTTCCGCTCGGTGTTATTCCGATTGGCACCGGCAACGTTTTGGCGCACGAGATCGGCATTCGTCGCGGCCCGGGCGAGGTTGCCCGCTGCCTCGTTGAGGGACCGAGCATATCGGTACGAGGCGCGCGGGCGAACCAGGAGCCATTCTATCTCATGGCCAGCGCTGGCTTCGACGCCCGCGTGCTCTTGCGGCTCGACGTCAAGTGGAAGCGCCGCTTGGGCAAATTCGCGTACCTTTGGCCAACCATTCGCGAGTTGATGGAACCTGTGCGCTCGTTTGAGGCCACGATCGATGGCGCCACCCACCGCTGCAGTTGGCTCATCGTTGCCAAGGCGCAGCGATATGCCGGTCCATTCATCGTCGTTCGCGATCAAAATCTCCTGTCGCACGGGTTCCACGCGATCGTCGTCAAGACCGAGAGCCGGCTTGGTCTTATTCGCGCGATCGTCGCCATTGGGCTCGAGCGGCTGGGCCAGACCGAGCATGTGGACGTGCTTCCCTGCCACCGCGTTCAGATTGCTGATGAGCAAGATGTAACGATGCAGTTCGATGGTGAGCCGTTCGAGGCGTGCCAGATGGAGTTGAGCCTGGACGACGAATTGTTGCAGCTTATCGTGCCGGAAGAATTTGCCGCGCGAGCGCAACTACAACTGGCTGCATAGATCTTCCCGCGCCCCTCGTTATCGCACTTGACCGTTCACGACAGTGGCGCCGCCAGCCATACAACATATGTGACCGCCGGGGCGCGTCGTTTGGCCGACCTCAGTTTCGTGTCCTGCGCGCAACTCAGGACGGCGCATCGCAATCCGTTAACCTTTTGTTAACCAATTATCCACAGCATCATATTCGCGGGTCAATCTTAACCCGCACAGGCCTCCCGCCACGCGGCTCGAGGTCAAAAGGAGGTGAAGTGCCATATGACACCTCTCGCTTTCCAAAGGGCGCGACGACGCGTCCGTGGCGCGTTGAACCCGCCTCTAGGAAAGCTACGCACTAACGCGTGCATTACCAACCAAACACGCCGAGTTTTGTCGAGCACAACCAGTTCGTCTGCGGCTGCCGGAGGCCGGGGGGCTTACCGTCACTTGGCCAGGCGATCGTTGATTTTTCGTGCTCGCAAACCTTGTCGCGCGTTGGCTCGGCGCACTTGAAATGATGGAGCGGCATCATGCTGAAGCGCTTGCACACTTGTGAACATCAGAAACAGTCAACTGATGTGAGGCGCAAACAAGGGTTGCTTCGAGTGGATCTGCTGCACGTAGATCACCTGCTCTGGCGTTCCCGATTTCTCCATCCACCTAGTATTGATTAGTCAGCGTTGGCTTGGTCGAACGGCAAACAAGAACCG
>JAUVMS010000175.1 GCA_030600135.1 Hyphomicrobiales bacterium
GAAAGTTGATCATGCGAACTTCTGCACTTGCTCAAACAAAATGGGGGTCGTTTGCCTCTATTGGTCTCCGCACTGTGTGGACCATAGGCCTGGTTGTTAGCTTGATCGGTTTGATGGTCACCTTTGTGGGCACGGCGCAGGCGCAGATACCGATGACAAGCACGACATCGAAATCCGAACTCGAAAAGATCATCAGCGAGGCGCACGAAAAGGGCGTCCGGGTGATTGTCGTCGATCCGGGGAACAAAGCAGGCGTGGGCGAGGCACAGCCCGAAACCTCAGTGTTCGCCGAATTCGAGGACGATGTCGTCGAGGCGCGCACGAGATTGAAAGAGATTTTGGCGGCCGCACCGCTGATTCTGCAGGAAACGCAGAAGGTCGTCGCGGAGAAGTCGAATAGGGGTGCTCTATGGCCGTTGCGCGTGATCTTTTTGACAGCCGTATTTCTTGCGATCGGTTGGGCCGTCGAGCACTTCTATCGGACCTGGGCACGAAAGCACTTCACCGACCCGTTCAATCCTGAGCCTAAGAGCGAAGCGGAGAAAATTGCCTTCCTATTCACGCGCGGCAGTCTCGAACTCGTTGGCCTCGTTGTTCAGGTTGCGATCGCCGGGTTGCTGGTCATCATTTTCGACGGCGGCGTTCCCCATTTGCGGCAACTGGCGTTCTTGGTGATCTTGGCGGTTGCCTGCCTACGCTTCATCATTATCTGCATGAGAAACATGCTGGCGCCGGAGACGCCAGGACATCGCATTTTAAATATTGATGATGCAGGTGCGCAGTCGATGGTGCGTGATGCAACCATTGTGCTCATTCCCATCATCGCGATGGGGGCACTTTGCCAATGGATGGATTTGCTCGGTATCGACCGACGTCTGCACGTCTTGGAGAACCTCGTAGCGATGAGTATTTCGATCCTGTTGGCCTGCACTTACATGTTGAGGCATCGGGCAACGGTTGCCAACATGATCATAGGCGCAGACGACAGCCGTCCAAGGTCGTTTGGGCTGCAGATGCTGGCGCGGCTTTGGCACGTCATGGTCATCATCTATTTGGCTCTCGCGTGGATGGTCATGTCGACCAGGATGCTGCTGGATCAGCCCAACGCTGTCGGTTTGGGTGTCATGCCGTTGCTTGTCGTGCTCGCCGGCATTGCGCTCTACGGTGCGGGACTGCTCATCATTGAGTGGTCCTTCGGTCCCGATCATCGCGAGAGTGCGGATGAAGTTGCCGCCCAGTTCGCTACGCCTGTCGACGAAGAAGGCGAAGCCGACAAGGATACGGGCGCGATCGAGAAGCTGCCGACGTTTCGTGATGTGGCGAAGAATGTTGCCGCCATCGTGGCGACGCTTATTACCGCGTGGGTGATCCTCGAGCTTTGGGGGTTTGATCTCAGTCGCCGAGATGGGCCGTTGGCGGCCATATGGGATATCTTGTTGGTAGGCTTTCTTGCCTGTCTGGGCTGGAGCGCGACGCGGGTCTGGTTTGACCGTAAGATTGCCGAGGAGGGGACTGGTGGTGTGGTCATGTCCGATGAAGGCGGCGGCGGGGAGGGTTCCAGGCTCGGAACGCTGCTGCCGCTCTTTCGCAACTTCCTGCTCATTTTGGTTGCAACCATCGCCGGCATGATCATCTTGTCCGAGATTGGCGTGAACACCGGTCCGCTGTTTGCCGGTGCAGGCATCGTAGGTGTGGCCATCGGGTTCGGGGCGCAGACGCTGGTGCGGGACATATTATCGGGTGCGTTCTTCTTGATGGACGACGCCTTTCGCAAGGGTGAATATATCGACCTTGGCAATGTCAAAGGCATAGTGGAAAATATCTCCATCCGATCGATGCAACTGCGCCACCACCGCGGGCCGCTAAACACCGTGCCATTCGGGGAGATCAAATACCTCACCAACTTTTCGCGTGATTGGGTGATCATGAAGTTACCGCTTCGCGTCACCTATGACACCGATATCGAAAAGGTGCGCAAACTCATTAAGAAACTCGGCCAAGAAATGCTTGAAGACCCCAACGTGGGGGGCAATTTCATGCAGCCGGTGAAGTCGCAGGGTGTCGTTCAGATGGACGATTCGGCGATGATTATCCGGGTGAAATTCATGACCAAGCCGGGCGACCAGTGGGTCATCCGAAAAATGGTCTACGCCAAAATCCGTGAGTTGTTTGAGAAAGAAGGCATCAAGTTCGCCCATCGCGAAGTGACCGTACGCGTTGCCGATGCCGAAGAGGGTCAGACCCATTCGCCGGAGTTCAAGCAGGCGGTTGCTGGCGCCGCGCATATGGCACTGCAAGACGAGACCGACAAACCGAAGGTGGCGGCCGACGATCGATGACGGTGGAGTTGCGTCCCCGAATTGGCCTATCGCTGGCTAAGTCTCGTGGCGCCGAGCGGCATTGCGTACCTCGGTCGGGTTTTGGCTAAAGCGAGCGCGATAGGCGCGGGCAAAGGCGGAGGCCGAGCCGAAGCCGCAGGCATCGGCGATGGCCGAAACCTGCATCGCGCTTTGCTGCAACATGCGGCGCGCCACATCAAGCCTGAGATCGAGATAATAACCCAGCGGCGTTGTGCCGAGATGGTCGTGAAACTGCTGCTGCAAGGTGCGTGGCGAGAGGCCGACGTGCTTGGCAAGCGCGGCGATCGCCAGAGGACTGGCAATGCGCTCCTCCATCAAACGAATGGCTTTGGCTAATTGTGGCTGTGTGGCAGCAAGACGGCCAACCGACATGATGCTTTGCGGCGCGGTGGCCGGGCGCTGGTGATCGTAGATAAAGGCATTAGCCACCTGGTTGGCCAGGTTGAGCCCGTGATGGGCGGCGATCAGGTCAAGCATCATGTCGAGCGCTGGTGTTGCACCACCGGTCGTAAAGCGGGCACCGTCGACGACGTAGCGGTCAGGTAGAACCTCGATTTTGGGGAAGGCGGCGGCGAAGACCTCGAGATCCTCCCAATGGGTCGTGGCGCGCTTGCCGTCCAGGAGGCCGGCGAGGGCGAGTGTCCAACTGCCGGCGTCGAGACCGCCAATGGCCGTGCCCCGCCGTGCTGCACGACGGAGCCTGGCGAGCACGCACCTCGAGTGGTCGTGCACGTTGAAGGATGCGACGATCATCAATGCATCACGCGCCTCGTCCGGTTCGAAGCGCGCGTGCGCGGGGATGGTGATGCCGCTTGACGAGCGTACAGGTTCACCGTCGTGCGATAGCAGCCGCCAGCGATAAAGCTCCTGGTTCGCAGAGCGGTTAGCGGCGCGCAATGGCTCCATCGTCGTGGCAAGTCCCATCAGTGTGAATTCGGGAAGCACGAGGAGATCGAAGTTGAACGGGGCGACGTCCGTGCGAGGCTTAAAGAAATCCGACATTGAATTGCGTAAATCGTATAATTAATCTCGGAAATTGTATCGCATGACGGCGCGTTCAAAGCTAGCCTTCAATGTCATTCTTCGAGGAGTTGCGCCATGAACTGGGATGTCTTCATTACTTGCGCGGTGACAGGCTCGGGCGACACGGCGGGCAAGAGCGATCATGTGCCGGTGACACCGACAGAGATCGCCGATGCCGCGATCGAGGCTGCCAAAGCTGGCGCCGCCATCGCGCACTGTCATGTTCGCGATCCGGAGACCGGTGCGCCGTCGCGCGATCCTGCCCTGTTTCGCGAGGTGGTCGAGCGCATCAGGCAGGCCGATACCGACGTCGTGATCAACCTGACGGCTGGCATGGGGGGTGACTTGGTGGTCGGCGGTGCCGAGACGCCCTTGCCGCTCAGCGAATTCGGGACCGATTTGGCAGGCGCAACGGAACGCCTGACCCATGTTCGCGACCTTTTGCCGGAGATTTGCACGCTCGATTGCGGCACCATGAATTTCGGCGAGGGCGACTATGTGATGACCAATACGCCCGCCATGTTGCGCGAGATGGCCGGGCAGATTACGGCGCTCGGCGTGCGGCCCGAGATCGAGGTGTTCGATACCGGACATCTGTGGTTCGCCAAGAAGCTGGTCGAGGAAGGCCTTATCCAGGATCCGGTGCTGGTACAGCTCTGCATGGGCGTTCCCTGGGGCGCGCCCGACGATCTCAATACGCTCATGGCGATGGTCAACAATGTGCCCGCGGGATGGATTTATTCGGCCTTTTCCATTGGCCGCATGGAACTGCCGTATGCGGCGGCAGCGGCCCTGACGGGAGGCAATGTGCGCGTCGGCCTGGAGGACAACATTTATCTCGAGCGCGGTGTTAAGGCGAGCAACGGCGACCTTGTCGAGCGTGCCGTAACGATCCTCGAGGCGATGAACGTGAAGATACTCGGCCCGGCCGAAGTGCGCGACAAACTGAAGTTGACCAAGCGTGGCTAAATGACGTGCGGCGAGGTGCCGGACCGAGGCATTGCCGCGAACCGACGATTGTAATGCGAGCGGTGTAGTGTGCTCGGTGAGCAGCGCGCGACGAGGAAGTGAGCGGACATGACCAACATTGCCAAGATGGCCTGTGTGGGCGGCGGTGTTATCGGAGCCGGGTGGGCGGCCCGCTTTGCGAGCAACGGCATTGATGTTGCGATTTTTGATCCGGATCCGCAGGCCGATCGCAAGGTTCGCGAAGTGCTGGCAAACGCCGAAAGGGCACAGCGCAAACTGACTTTGGCACCTGGTATGGGCCAGGGATCGGTCACGGTCACGGCCGACTTGGCCGAGGCACTCGACGGTGCGCAGTTCGTGCAGGAAAGCGTGCCGGAGCGCGAGGACCTCAAGCGTCGGACCTATGGCGACATCGAGCGTCATATCGGCGACGACGTGCTGATCTGTTCATCGACGTCCGGTCTGCGACCGAGCGATCTGCAGGCGGACATGACACGTCCGGAGCGCCTATTGGTCGGCCATCCATTCAACCCGGTCTACCTGCTGCCGTTGGTCGAGTTGGTTGGTGGCGACAAAACGGCGCCAGGTTCCATCGATCGTGCCAGGGAGATTTATGCGTCACTCGGCATGCACCCGCTTCATGTACGCAAGGAGATCGAGGCCTTTGTCGCCGACCGATTGCAAGAAGCGCTGTGGCGCGAGGCACTTTGGCTGGTGCACGACGATGTGGCGACGACAAGCGAAATTGACGATGCCGTGCGTTATGGCTGTGGGTTGCGCTGGGCGCAGATGGGAACGTTTCAGACCTTTTGGCTGGCTGGCGGAGAAGGTGGCATGCGCCACATGCTGGCGCAGTTCGGACCGGCGCTCAAATGGCCTTGGACGAAGCTCATGGACGTGCCGGAGCTGACGGACGCGTTCGTTGAAAAGATTGCCAGCCAATGTGACGCCCAGGCCGCCGGCGCGAGCCCGCGAGAGATGGAGCGCGTACGGGACGATTGTCTCGTGGCGATCATGCAGGCCCTGAAAACGCAGGAGTGGGGCGCAGGCGAAACGCTGCGTGCCTATGATCAACGGCTCTACGAGCGCGCCCATTCGGCAAATGTCGCGGTGGAGCGGGACTTCTCAAAACCCATTCGCATGCATGAAACGATCGTCCAGCCCGACTGGACGGACTACAACAACCACATGAACGAGGCGCGCTATCTGCAAGTGTTCTGCGATTCAACAGATGCATTCCTGCCGATGATCGGCGTCGACCAGGACTATGTGGCAGGCGGCAATAGCTACTACACCGTCGAAACCCACATCAGGCATTTGCAGGAAGTGGCGGGCCTCGAACCGCTCTACGTCATGAGCCAGCTTGTCGGCTATGACGAGAAACGCATCCACATGTTCCAGTGGATCCATCATGGGCGAACGAACGAGGTATTGGCAACGGGTGAGCAGATGTTTCTGCATGTCGATGCCAAGGCATCAAGGGCGTGTTCGGCCAGGCCCGAAGTGCTGGGCAAGCTCGGTGAGATCTGGCAAGGGCATCAGCATTTGGAGAGGCCGGAGGGCGCGGGACGCTCGATCGGCATCAAACCCAAAACTTAGGGCCGGATGTGCGTTGACGAAATAGAGGCTGCGAACTGGTGTGAGGGAGATCGGCCATGCAGTTTGGATTGAGCGACGAACAACAGATGATCGTCGATACGGTGCGCTCCTTTGTCGAAAAAGAGCTTTATCCGCACGAGGCCGAGGTCGAACGGTTGGGCGAGGTGCCGCGCGAGATTGGTGAAGAGATCAAGCGAAAGGTTTTGGGGCTCGGGTTCTATGCGCCCAATATGCCGGGAGAAGTCGGTGGCGGCGGTCTCAACAATCTCGATTTTGCTTTGCTGGAGCGCGAACTCGGGCGCGCCGCCATGGGTCTCAGCGTTTATTGGGGGCGACCGTCCAACATCTTGATGGCGTGCGAGGGCGAGCAGAAGGAGAAGTATCTCTTTCCGGTTGTCAAGGGGGAAAAATTCGATGCTCTTGCCATGACCGAGCCGGGTGCCGGCTCGGACGTGCGCGGGATGAAGACGTTTGCGCGCAAGGACGGCGACGACTGGGTCGTCAACGGCATGAAGCATTTCATTTCCCATGCCGACATTGCCGATTTCGTCATCGTCTTCATTGCAACGGGCGAAGAAGATACGCCGAGGGGTAAGAAGAAGCTCATCACTTGCTTTCTCGTCGATCGTGGCACGCCGGGCTTCGAGATCAAGAAGGGCTACAATTCGGTCTCCCACCGTGGCTATCACAATTGCATCTTGACGTTCGACGATTGCCGCCTGCCCGCATCGCAAGTACTGGGCGAGGTGCACTACGGATTCGATGCCGCCAACGAGTGGCTCTACGCGACGCGCATCACGGTGGCGACAATGTGTGTTGGGCGGGCGCGCCGGGCATTCGATATGGCGCTCGAGTGGGCGGCGGAGCGTGAGCAGTTCGGCCAGAAGATTGGCAAATTCCAAGGCGTGTCGTTCAAGCTCGCCGACATGATCACTGAGATTGATGCGGCCGATTGGCTGACACTTTCTGCGGCCTGGCGGCTCGATCAAGGGTTACCGGCAAACAGGGAGATCGCCTCAGCCAAGGTCTTTGCGTCAGAAATGCTCGCCAAGGTCACCGACGAGGC
>JAUVMS010000111.1 GCA_030600135.1 Hyphomicrobiales bacterium
ATAGGTGTTGCGGACCATGAACTCCTTCAAAATGTCATTCTGAATCGTGCCTGCAAGCTTGTCATGCGGCACGCCTTGGTCTTCGGCGGCAACGATATAGAGGGCCAGGACCGGCAGCACCGCGCCGTTCATGGTCATGGACACCGAGATCCGATCGAGCGGAATGCCGTCGAAGAGCGTGCGCATGTCGAGAATGGAATCGATCGCCACGCCCGCCATGCCGACATCGCCTCTGACGCGGGGGTGATCGGAGTCATAGCCACGGTGGGTTGCCAGGTCGAAGGCGACGGAGACCCCCTGCTGCCCGGCCGCGAGGTTGCGCCGGTAGAAGCGATTTGATTGATCGGCCGTCGAAAATCCGGCGTACTGGCGGATGGTCCAGGGGCGTTGGGTGTACATGGTGGGGTAAGGCCCGCGCAGAAACGGCGGCAGGCCTGGCCAGGTGTCGAGGAAGTCGAGATCGGCCACGTCGTCGACGCCATAGACGGGTTTTACAGCAATCCCCTCAGGCGTCATCCAGGGATTGGAATTCTGCTCTTGGCTCTTGCCGACGTCGCGCGGTTCGGCTTCGAGTGGCATGTCGGCAAAGTTTGGAATGCTGGTCATCGTAGCGTTGGCGCTCCCGACGCCTGGCAGGTTCGCGGCAGTTTAGCTGTCCTGTTGGTGCTGGTGGTTCACGCACCCATCGAGCAGGTCGCCCATATTCTGCTCGCTGGTGCCGCCGGGCAGGTCGTCGATGCCATCCAGCCAGCCCAGCCGGCTCTCCATGCCGCCCTGGCGCGTGGGTGCAATCCGCTCTGGGTCGTCCAAACTGCAGATCGTAATGTAGATAGCGTCGTCATCGAGTGGATGATAAGACAGCGTGGTGCCGCAGCGCGCGCAGAAATGACGGTCGGCGATGCTCGAACTCTTGAAGGAGGCGGGCTCCCCGCTGGTCCATGCAAAGTCTGCAAACTTGATGGGAAAGGCAGCAAAAAACGGCGCCCCGACCGCGCGTTGGCACATGCGACAGTGGCAGACGACAGCGCCATCGCTCGGTTCGGTATAGACCGCATAGCGCACGGCACCACACTGGCAACCGCCGGTCAGTTGCGGATTGCGGTTCGAGTTTTCAGCCATGACCACGCTCCCTTTGCATGCGCATTATGAGTTGTTGACTGCGATCATTCATTGCCAATTCCAAGCGCGGATTGTGCCGTGCGGAGCGCCGACAGTATATCACAGCCGGCGTGTATGAATTGGTCGACGCCAGCTGTGCACCAGTCGTCTTCACGCGAACCAGGACGGGCGGCGAGGAACACCAGGGCGGCTCCAGCATCTTTCAGTGCTTTGGCCGTGCGTGGCGCAAGCTCGTCATAGATCGCGTCGCTCGAGCAAATGCAGGCAATGGGCGTGTCGGCTGCCTTGAATGCACCGGCCATTGCGTCAATGTCCGAACCGCTATCGCCTTGCATGGCCGCGATGCCGCCGGCGGCGAACAGGTTTTCGGCGAATGTTACGCATGCGGCGTAGTCGGCCTGCGTTCCGAGGTTCGCCATAAAGACCAATGGTCGGGCGCCCGTCCGTGCAAGAAACTCGTCCGCCCCATCCCGCAATGTTTCGAACGGTTCGGCAATCCGTTGTGGAATAAGCGGCCGAATTGCAATGGCGTCGCCGCGCGGTGGGGCGGGCGCCGGGTGCGGCACAACCTCGATTGCTGGTTCATCAATTTGGGGGTAGGCGGAAACGCCGATCAGTTCCGGCTTGGCAAACGCGGCGTCGTTTGTGCGGGCCTCGGCGGTGGCGGCAATGCGATCTTGGATGGAGCCGCTCTTGAGCGCTTCTTCCATGCCGCCCTGCGATTCGATCTCTTGGAATATTGACCAAGCCTTCCGGGCCAGATCGTCCGTAATCGTTTCGACATACCAGCTGCCGCCGGCCGGATCCAGGACGCGGGCAAGCGAAGACTCCTCGGCCAGGATGGTCTGCGTGTTGCGGGCCAAGCGACGAGCGAACCCGTCGGGCTCACCGATCGACCAGGTGAATGGCAGCGCCGAGATGGCATCGGCCCCACCAATAATTGCGCCCGCGCTCGCCACGGTTGTGCGCAGCATGTTCACATAAGGATCTCGTTTCGCCATCATCCGCTCGGAGGTTTCCGCGGTGATTTGCATGGACCGTACCGCCGCCCCTGCGCCGCAAGCCTCGGCAATGCGCCAAATGAGGCGTCGGGCTGCTCTCAGTTTCGCGATGGAGAGGAAGAGTTCGGTGTCGGTTGCAAGGCCGAGAGCGATCTTCGGCAACACCTTGCGTGGCGCAGTGCCCTCGTCCTCGAGGGCACGCAAATATGAAACCGTCGTCGCGGCCAAGCACGCAAGCTCCTCGGCCTCGCTCGCGCCTGCCTCATGGTAGGGCTTACCACTAGCGAGCATGAACGTGACATTCGGCCATTTGCCTATATTCGCGGAGGCAAAGTGCGCCATCGTCTGGAGTGCGTCATAGATGGAATGCTCCGATCTGCCGGTGCGCGCCAACGTGCCCAGCGGATCGGCATTAAAGCCGCCGCGCCGCATGGCATCGGCCATTCCGCGCTCGTCCCAGACCGTCAGAAGACTTTGCGCCGCACCAAGGTAGTCGCCGCCGGCATCGAGCACGACAGAAATCATGTCGAGGTGGACGCCTGCAAGTGCGCTTGCAATCGCTTCGAGGTTTGGGGTGAGGCCGAATTGGCCGGGTGCTTCCATCTGCAGGATGATAGAAGAGACGCCCCCTGCGAGGTCGTCGAGGATCGCGGCGTTGGTATCACTCGCAGATCGTGCGGCATGGCGCTGGCGGATGTCCCAGTTCGCGGCGATGCGCTCTCGTTGAAACCCACGCGTGTAGGGCGGTGCGCCCGGATCGATGTTGACGGGCTCGGCATCCAAGGAGCGCGCATAGATGGGCCGAATAGGGATGCCGTCGTAGGTCGTCGTCGTGAGCGCCTCGTCGGGGCTTACGCCCTTCAACGCCTTGTCGACGAGAGCCAACCATTGCTCACGGGTTGGTGCTGGGAAATCACTGGACAGAGAGAACTTGGACATCAAAACACCTATTGCACGGCGGTTCCATTTGACCGTCGCCTAAGCGCCCAGTCATCGCATGCAATCCAACTCGGTGCAAAGTCTCGAGAGCTTTTGATTGCGTGGTCAACTCCTGTATTGGGCTAACGGTCTCGCCGGGCGCTTGGCCAGTGATTGCGGCGCGCCCCCAAAAAAAATGCCTCGGTCTTAACGACCGAGGCTCAAGCTCCAAGCACCATCGCGACCTGTTGATCGTGACGAATAGGCAACGAAGCAGTTTGGGGCAGTCAATACTTCATGACTGCCGGCAGTTCCTTTGCGTGCGACACCCACTTTTCAACCTGTTTCATGCCTGGCGGTTGGCGCACCAACTTTTTCTTCGTATTGGCTTCGAGCATGGCTGTGTGCAGGTTCCCCGGCTTGCGCTTGCGTAGTTCCTTGACGGTGTCCACGCCCGCCGCCTCGAGGAGTTCGGAATACTCTTCTCCGATGCCCTTGACGCGCATCAGATCGCAGCAATTGGTCCATTTGAGGATCAATTTCTCCTCGATACCGGTTTCTTCGGAGACCGTCTTGCGGCCTTTGCGGGTCGCGGCGCGGTCCAGCAAATGGTCGGTGCGAGCAATGCCAGCCTTGCGCAGCTTTGCACCAAACTTCTTTGCGATACCTTCGACTGTCTCAATGGGATAGCTCATAATTATCCTCCTTGTCCCAATAGCCCCCCGCTCCTCAATTGGTCGACGTAGAGGAACGTCAAGCTTCAACTCGAACACACCCGCCCAATACCCAATTCGTTTCTCAAGCTATTCAAACGTCAAACCTCAGGCACCTTCGGCACCAGCCAAAGTAGCCCGATTGCTCGACGCTGCGAACCTTGAGGGCGATTGAATATCGACGCGAAGCCTTGCAAACTCTGCCATGAGCGGGTTACCCCAACCACTGGTCGCGATGGTACCAAATAGACCTTCATCGAGACCGATCTCCGGCGGCTCCAAATGGCGCTCGGCCAAACGGACGCGTCGGAGACTAACATGGATGCTTGATCGAATGCTCATCTGTTGACCGGCCGAAACAGGTCTGTCACTCGGCTTCGCCACTGGTTGATTTGCGGCCAAGTTGCCATAGCCATTTTCAGCGTCAACCAAGTTTGCAATTGATTTCATGCGACTAAATGAGTCATTCGTGAGACCGGATCCTAGACGGCCCTAATGCATGATTCCCACAGATTCGCATAGTGTTTGTCGTCAGACCCGTTGACAACTGACAATTACAAGCACATGTGCGCGGCCATAGGGGTTTGCACAGCGCTGTGTTAGTCATCCTCAATCTTGCGCAGGCCAAGCACAAATCGGGGGATCAAATGAGCGAAGACAATGCCGTCTATATCGGCACCAGCGTCAAGAAGGAGTACCTCGCGCTCAAGCTTGCCAACCGACACGGATTGATCGCGGGCGCAACGGGAACCGGCAAGACTGTCTCGCTGCAAATCCTTGCAGAGGGATTTTCGGATTTCGGTGTTCCGGTGTTTTGTGCCGACGTGAAAGGCGACCTGTCCGGTGTCGCTGAAAAAGGCGTGTCGAAGGATTTCCTTGAGGCGCGTGCTGAAAAGATTGGCTTCGAAGATTACAAGTACGAGGCCTTTCCATCGATCTTTTGGGACTTGTTTGGCGAGCAGGGCCATCCGATCCGCACGACGGTCACGGAAATGGGCCCGCTCCTCTTGTCGCGTTTGCTCGATCTCAACGAGACGCAGGAAGGTGTTCTCAACATCGGTTTTCGGCTCGCCGACGAAGAGGGACTGCCGGTCCTCGACCTGAAGGATTTGCGCAGTTTGTTGGTGAATGTCGGTGAGCGGCGCAAAGAGCTTGGTCTCGAATACGGCAACATTTCCACTGCTTCGATAGGCGCGATCCAGCGACGACTGTTGGTCCTCGAGGAACAGGGCGGTATGAATTTCTTCGGCGAGCCCGCTCTCGATATACGTGATTTCATGCGTACGACCCGAGACGGGCGCGGCTACATCAACGTGCTCGCCGCCGACAAGCTCATGCAGTCGCCAAGGCTCTACGCCACATTCTTGTTGTGGTTGCTGTCAGAGCTGTTCGAGGAACTTCCCGAGGTCGGCGATCCGGACAAACCGAAACTCGTGTTCTTTTTCGACGAGGCGCATTTGCTCTTCAGCGAGGCGCCGAAGGCGCTGCTGAAAAAGATCGAACAGGTGGTTCGGCTCATTCGCTCGAAGGGCGTTGGCGTATTCTTCGTGACGCAGAACCCACTGGACATTCCCGATACCGTCGGCAGCCAGCTCGGCAATCGCGTACAGCACGCGCTGCGTGCGTTTACCCCCCGCGAACAAAAAGCGGTCAAAGCCGCGGCGGGGACGTTTCGCCCCAACCCAGAGCTCAACACCGAGCGCGTCATCATGGAGCTGGGTGTTGGTGAGGCGCTGGTCTCGACGTTGGAGAAAAAGGGTACGCCGTCGATTGTTCAGCGTACCCTCGTGCGGCCGCCGTCGTCGCGGCTCGGCCCGGTCACGAAGGATGAGCGCAAGGCCATCGTCGCGAACAGCCCACTCTACGGACAATACGAAAAGGCGGTTGATCGCGAGTCGGCACACGAGATGCTCAAACGACGCGCCAAGGAGATCGAGGAGCGTCGAGCTTCGGCAGACGGCACGCTCGGTGGACGACGCGATCTCGAATATGAAACCCATGGGGAATTCAAAGTCCCATCCCGTCGCCGCGGTTCCGGCAGAAAGACCGCCAGCCGGTCGAGATCGTCACGGCGCCAGACGTCAAGTGAGGCCTTCACGAAATCACTGCTGCGCTCCCTTGGTACGGCCATTGGTGGTGCACTTGGCAACATATTGCGGGGTGGCAGGAGGCGTCGTCGGCGCTAGCACGCCGATTGACGAGAGTTCGGATTGGCGGCTGTGACCATGTTGCACGTGACCTTGGCGTGGCCAAGCTGCGGCGCTAGGCTGGGCATATACAAGTTTACCGACCACATTCCAAATGAGGCGATCGAGTGATGACGCGGCGAATTCGGGTGCTAATCGGTGCCACTGCGGTAGGCTTGCTTGCCTCGATTCCGATCCCTACTTGGGCCGGCGATGACGTCGATGCGCCGGAGGCCACAGCACTTGAGGTCATCGAAGACGACGAGATGCGTGCGGCGGACGTCGAATTGGGCCGCAAGATTGCGGTGCGAGATTGCGGCGGGTGCCACGCGCCGGGCGAGAAGGGCGAGAGTTTGATCGAGGGCACGTCGCCGCTCAGAGATTTCGCAAAACGCTGGCCGGTGGAGTATTTGGCTGAATCACTGGCCGAAGGAATTGTCAGCGGCCACCCACTCATGCCAGATTATCAGTATACTCCCGAGCAAATTAATGATTTGCTTGCCTATCTCGATTTGATCGGCAAATCAAAGGCCAGCGCAGACCAATAGCTCCGCCACCAATGTGCCGTGATGGCCGCTACCGTGGGCTTGGGTCACGACACAACGATCGCAAGCTCGCGCCGTCGCGGGCGTGAAAAATTGGGTTCGCATGGTGCGTGGCCAACAACGTTTCGCGTGGGGGGAGCCGCACATGAGAAAACTCTTGCCAGCCATGACTGCAGTCGTTGGCCTGGCCATTGGCCTTGGTGCCGAGGCCTTTGCAGCGACAACGGGCCCGAGCTTTAAGTGCAAATACGCGCGGCTGCCTGCCGAGCGCGCAATCTGTCAGAGCACGCGACTGTCGCGGCTCGATCGCGTCATGGCGGACACCTATTTCGAGCTTCGCCGCCAAACCAGTCGCAAACGTGATCGAACGCGCCTAAGCCAGGAACAATCAAGCTGGCTCTTGCGGCGTAACGAATGCGCAGCGCGACGAAGGTGCTTGAGGCGGCGCTACGCGCGATTGAAGATCAGGACTATGGGGCGTTGCCGGAGGTCAAGCCCAGTTTCGACTGCCGCAACGCGCGCCTCGCCGCCGAAAAGGAAATCTGCAGCAGGCCGAGATTGGCCAAACTCGATGTCAAGATGGCGGGCCTTTACAGGGCCATCAGCGACCAATTGGGTCGGGGACAAGAGCGCCGTACACTCAAGTGGGATCAAGGCCAGTGGCTGCGACAGCGCAACCAGTGCGAAGGTTCAGGCCGCTGCATCCGCGAGGCTTATGCCGATCGAATCTACGCACTCGAGAGCTTGCAAGCCGATTTGGGGCAAAATGTT
Organism: Hyphomicrobiales bacterium; assembly: GCA_030600135.1. Lineage (GTDB taxonomy): Bacteria > Pseudomonadota > Alphaproteobacteria > Rhizobiales > JAUVMS01 > JAUVMS01. The sequence goes on from JAUVMS010000111.1 coordinate 7,254, forward strand.
GAGCCCGCTGGGGCGCATCCGAGCTTCGACTGCGGGCAGGCAAGCCAACCCACCGAGCAGGTGATCTGCGAAAGCGAGGTTCTCGCCAACCTCGATCAACAGCTGGCGGGCAGCTATGACCAGCAGCGGCAAACCCTGCGCGGTCGAAAACGGCGAAAGCTCGAGCGCGAGCAAGCGGCCTGGCTCGAACAGCGCAACGAATGCCGATACCGCTTCAATTGTATCCGTGAAGCCTACGAGGAGCGGTTGTTTAGCCTGTCCAACAGCGTCGAAGACTTTTAGTCAGCCGCGTGCGATCGGCCTCAGGCCATGTGATCGGGCGGCCGTAAATTGCGAGGGCGGGCCAATGGCGCCCGCCCCTGGTCATTCGATGATCCGGTAATGCCGTGCAACTGCAACCTTCCGAATGAACGGACGGTCTGCAGGTTGCGCAGGCCTAGCTTGCGGCGCTCAGCAGCTGATCAACATGGTCCCAGTTGATGAGATTGTCGACCCAGGCCGCGAGGTATTTTGGCCGGGCGTTGCGATAGTCGATGTAGTAGGAATGCTCCCACACATCGCAGCCGAGCAGCGGTGTTGCGCCATGCACCAGCGGGTTCTCGCCGTTCGGCGTCTTCATTACCTCGAGCTTGCCGTCCTTCAGGGCGAGCCAGCACCAGCCTGAACCGAACTGCGTGAGGCCGGCCTGGATGAAGGCTTCGCGGAAGGCGTCATAGCCGCCGAGATCACTGTCGATTTTGGCCTGCAGGGCACCGGGCAGCGACGTGCCGCCGCCGCCGGGCTTCATCCATTGCCAGAAATGGATGTGGTTGTAGTGCTGGCCGGCATTGTTGAAGAGACCGGCGTTGGTGCCATGGGCGCCCTTGACGATGTCTTCGAGGCTTTTGCCTTCAAGGCCCGAGCCGTCGAGTAGTTTGTTGCCGTTGTCGACATAGGCCTTGTGGTGTTTGTCGTGATGAAATTCGAGCGTCTCGGCCGACATGTAGGGGGCGAGCGCATCATACCCATAGGGGAGATCGGGAAGTTCGAATGTCACGGTGTTCGCTCCGAAACTGTTGAGCTTGGCCAGGGGGCCAAGGATGTACCAAGCAGGCACCGTAATGCTTTGGGCCAAGCGACACAAGCAGCCGGAGCGATGAGATTCTTAGGCGGTGCGGCATGGCGGAGGGCGTTGCGCTGGGGGCGCTGATTGGCTGGTTATGGCAGCAAGCTCGAAATCGTGGTTGCGTCCGGCGGACCTGACTTAGCCACCACCATGAGAGTGTCGGCCACCTAGACCCTCGAGGTGAACCAGGTGGTTGGCGCGCCGGTGACACCCGCTTTCTGCAGCGCAGTGCGAAACTCAGCGTCGTTGGTGAAGGCGCGGGCCCGTTCAACCGTCGCAAAATCGAGCATC
>JAUVMS010000324.1 GCA_030600135.1 Hyphomicrobiales bacterium
AACTCGCGGTTGGCCTCATCTATGCCTGGAGGAAGGGGGCGCTCGAATGGGATTGATCATCGAGCCACGTGTCACATTCGAGCAGCCGGGTGAGGCAACATCAGGCGATGTTCGCCCAAGCGACCTCTATTACAACCAAATTTCCGATGAGCTTGCGGACAAGGGCTTCATCACCACAACGACCGATGATCTGATTAACTGGGCACGCACGGGCTCGCTCATGTGGATGACGTTTGGGCTGGCCTGTTGCGCGGTGGAGATGATGCAATCGTCAATGCCGAGGTACGATCTGGAGCGTTTCGGATTTGCTCCGCGTGCCAGTCCGCGCCAGTCCGACGTCATGATCGTTGCCGGCACGCTCACCAACAAGATGGCACCGGCAATGCGCAAGGTCTACGACCAGATGCCTGAGCCGCGTTATGTCATTTCCATGGGTTCGTGTGCCAACGGCGGCGGCTACTATCACTATTCCTACGCCGTCGTGCGCGGCTGTGATCGTGTTGTCCCGGTCGACATCTACGTGCCCGGATGCCCGCCAACAGCCGAAGCCCTGGTCTATGGGGTGCTCCTCCTTCAAAAGAAGATCCGTCGCACCGGCACCATCGAGAGATAAAACGGATTGGAGCGCAGGCCGGCCATGGACGAGACCTTGAATGAACTGGCTGACTACATTGCCCTCAAGCTTGGCGATACGATTGTTGGCTGGCACATCGAATATTCCGAGCTGACGGTCGTCGTCGTGCGCGAGCAGATCGTCACCGTGCTCAAACAGCTACGAGACGATCCGCGCTGCCAGTTCCAGTGCCTGATCGACATTTGCGGCGTTGATTATCCGGCCCGCGAGCGCCGGTTCGATGTGGTCTACCATCTGCTTAGTCTGCGCCAGAATCTACGCATTCGCCTGAAAGTCGAAACCGACGAGAAAACACCTGTGCCGAGCGTGCTTGACGTGCACCCGTGCGCAAATTGGTTCGAGCGCGAGGCTTTCGATCTCTACGGCATCCTGTTTTCCAATCACCCCGATCTGCGCCGCATCCTCACCGACTATGGTTTTCGCGGTCACCCGCTGCGCAAGGACTTCCCGCTAACCGGCTATGTCGAGGTGCGATACGACGACGAACTCAAGCGCGTGGTCTACGAACCAGTTAAACTCACCCAGGAGTTTCGCACGTTCGATTTCGTGAGCCCCTGGGAGGGAGTGGAGTACATCCTTCCAGGTGACGAGAAGGCCGATGGCGCAGAGAAAAAGGGTTCCTAACAAGATTGGGAGCGAGTATCGGGCCATGGGCCCTCTAGGATGCAGAGCTGATGCCTGAAACCGAGATCCGTAATTTCAACCTCAACTTCGGCCCACAACACCCGGCGGCCCACGGCGTTTTGCGTTTGGTGCTGGAGCTTGACGGCGAAGTGGTCCAGCGTGTCGACCCACACATTGGTCTCTTGCACCGAGGTACTGAAAAACTCATTGAGGCCAAGACGTACTTGCAGGCCCTCCCCTATTTCGACCGCCTCGACTATGTCGCGCCGATGAATCAGGAGCACGCCTTTTGCCTCGCCATCGAAAAGCTTCTTGGTCTCGAAGTGCCGTACCGCGCCCAGCTCATTCGCGTGCTCTATTCCGAGGTCGGCCGGATCCTTTCCCATCTTCTGAACGTCACCACTCAGGCCATGGACGTCGGTGCTCTGACGCCCCCGCTTTGGGGCTTTGAGGAGCGTGAAAAACTAATGGTGTTTTACGAGCGGGCCTCTGGCAGCCGCATGCACGCGGCCTATTTTCGTGCAGGCGGTGTGCATCAAGACCTGCCCGCCGAACTCGTTCAAGACATCTACGACTGGTGCGATCCCTTCCTGAAGGTTTGTGATGAAATCGAGGGCCTGCTCACCAACAACCGGATCTTCAAGCAACGCAATGTCGACATCGGTGTGGTGAGTTTGGACGAGACCTTTGCATGGGGCTTTTCCGGTGTCATGGTCCGTGGATCGGGGGCGGCGTGGGACTTGCGCAAATCACAACCATATGAGTGCTATTCCGAGCTTGAGTTCGATATCCCCATCGGCAAGAACGGCGATTGTTACGACCGCTATCTGATCCGCATGGAGGAAATGCGCCAGTCGGTTCACATCATGAAGCAATGTTGCGAGCGGCTCATGAGCGTTGAAGGCAGCGGGCCGCACGTGGCCGTCGAAAACAAGGTCGTGCCGCCCAAGCGTGGTGAGATGAAGCGCTCGATGGAAGGCCTGATCCATCACTTCAAACTCTATACAGAGGGCTATAAAGTGCCGGCCGGCCAAGTCTATACCGCCGTCGAGGCCCCCAAAGGCGAATTCGGCGTCTATCTCGTCAGCGATGGCTCCAACAAACCCTATCGGTGCAAGATTCGCGCGCCGGGATTTTCGCACCTCCAAGCCATGGACCATATCAACCGCGGCCACATGCTGGCTGATGTCTCCGCCATCCTGGGCTCCCTCGACATCGTGTTCGGGGAGGTCGATCGATGAGCGTGCGACGGCTCGATCCCAACCAACCTGAAAGCTTCGCCTTTACGCCCGACAACCAGTCTTGGGCCGAAGCGACGATTGCAAAGTATCCAGAAGGCAAGCAATCGAGCGCCGTCATCCCGCTGCTCTGGCGGGCCCAAGAGCAATGCGACGGATGGGTGCCGGAACCGGCAATCCGTGTTGTCTCCGACATGCTCGACATGGCCTATATCCGTGTCTACGAGGTCGCGACGTTCTACACCATGTTCCAGCTCTCCCCGGTCGGACGAAAGGCGCACATACAAGTTTGCGGCACGACCCCATGCATGCTGCGTGGGGCCGAGGACTTGCGTCGCGTTTGCCAGGCTCGGATCGCGCTTCATCCCCACCAGCTCTCCGAGGATGGCGAATTCTCGTGGGAAGAGGTTGAGTGTCTCGGAGCCTGTGTGAATGCGCCCATGGTGCAGATCTGGCAGGATACCTACGAAGACCTGACGGCGGAGCGGCTCGAGGAAATTATTGTTGCCTTTGCGCGCGGCGAGGGCGATACGATCAAGCCTGGCCCGCAGATTGACCGACATTTTTCCGCACCCGAGGGCGGACCGACAACGCTGCAGGCCTATACAACACCACATGTCGCCATATCGGTCACCGAGGATGTTCTCGTCGCCGAGACGGTCGAGACCGACGCAGGCGAAACGCGGCATGCCTTGGCTGAAACCATCCAAACAGATGCTACGGCGGAAACTGAGGACGTCGCCGACGAAGTTGAAGAGGCGATCGTCGAACCAGACACCACCTCGCCTGACGCCCAATCGCTCGACAAAAGTACCGTTGAGCCGGATGGCGACAGCGCCGATGATGGCGAGGGCGACCGCCCGCTTGGTCTCGACGGTCCGCGCGACGGCATCGCCGACAACCTAAAACTCATTTCCGGTGTTGGACCGAAACTAGAAGGCATCCTCAATGAGCTTGGCATCTACCATTTCGAGCAAGTGGCTTCCTGGACCGCGGAGAATGCAACCTGGGTCGACAACTTTTTGAGTTTCAAGGGACGAATTGAGCGCGAGGAATGGATCACTCAGGCCGAACAGTTAGCAAACGGCGAAAAAACTGAATTCGCCAAACGAGTCGATGCGGGTGAGGTCGAGAGCAGCCAAGACAACGAGTCCGAGGATTGAGGCAAATGTTGCGCTATCTGGTGATGTTCGTCGCTGTGGTCGTTGGCGTGTTGGTGGTTCAGTATGGCCTGGCAGCGCTCGGTATCAAGGTCACATGGTGGATGCAAATTCTACTCTTCGCGGCCATTGGCTATGGCGCGGCTTTTGTTGTGAACCGTATCATGAGGCCTCTGCAAACATCCGATAAGGACGGGCGCTAATGCTCAAGGACGAAGACCGGATCTTCAAAAATCTCTATGGCTACCAAGATTGGGGCCTGGAAGGCGCTCGTGCCCGCGGCGCGTGGGACGGCACCAAGTCATTTGTCGACAAGGGTCGTGATTGGATCATCAACGAAATCAAGCAATCTGGTTTGCGCGGTCGCGGCGGAGCCGGTTTCCCGACAGGGCTCAAATGGTCATTCATGCCCAAAGAGGTGGGCGAGCGGCCTCACTACCTGGTGATCAATGCCGATGAATCGGAGCCGGGCACCTGCAAGGATCGCGAGATCATGCGCCACGACCCGCATTTGCTGGTCGAAGGAGCGCTGCTTGCGTCCTTCTCGATGCAGGCCCATACCTGCTACATCTATATTCGCGGCGAGTTCATCCGCGAGCGCGAACGCCTGCAGGCTGCCATCGATCAAGCCTACGAGGCCAATCTCATTGGCAACGACAACGTCCACGGTTGGGACTTCGATTGCTATGTCCACCATGGCGCTGGCGCCTACATCTGCGGCGAGGAAACCGCCCTTCTTGAAAGCCTCGAGGGCAAGAAGGGCCAGCCCCGCCTCAAACCACCATTTCCAGCGAACTGCGGTCTCTATGGCGCGCCAACCACCGTGAACAACGTCGAATCGATCGCCGTGGCACCAGACATTCTGCGCCGTGGCGCCACCTGGTTCGCATCCCTCGGCAAGCCCAACAACACCGGCACCAAACTCTTTTGCATCTCGGGCCATGTCAATCGGCCCTGCAATGTGGAAGAGGAGATGGGCATCCCCTTTCGCCAACTAATCGATGAGCACGCTGATGGCATTCGCGGCGGTTGGGATAACCTGCTGGCTGTTATCCCGGGGGGCTCCTCGGTGCCCTGCCTGCCGGCAAGCACTTGCGAGGATTTGTCGATGGACTTTGACACCTTGCGTGACGCGCGCTCCGGCCTCGGCACGGCCGCCGTCATCGTCATGGATAAGTCCACCGATATCATTCGCGCCATTGCTCGCCTCTCCTATTTCTA
>JAUVMS010000008.1 GCA_030600135.1 Hyphomicrobiales bacterium
CCAGCTCCGGCTCGGGTTGGTACACCACCTCGGGATCAGGAGGTTGCGGGCGAAGGTCGATGACCGGGTTCAACTCTTCAAATCGTACGATTCCCGTTCGCAGGAGAGCCGGTGGTTGCTCGGAGGTCTCCCGCAGGGAGTGCACGAGATCGACGATCGCGACGGCCGCGAAGAGAAAAACCAGAAACAGCGGGAAGGGGCGGAGCAGAGGGCGGAGGTCAATCATTCCTCGGTCGCTCGTTCGTCCCCCACCAACCTGACCAACTCGAGGAACTCGTCCAGCCGATAACCTGAATCCTCGCCCGCGGAATTCACCAAATCAACAGCTCGTTGGATCTCGACTATTCGTGAGTGGACATTCTCCACATCGTCGGCGATCTTACGGACTTGGCCTTCAAGTGTGGCTTGGTGCGCCGCCAGGGCCGACTCTAGACTCTCGGCATCACCTGCTAGTACCCGCTTCACTTGGCCGAGGTTCAGGCCGAGATCGCGCAATGCTACGATTTCAGCAGCGCGGGCCATTTGGTCGGGCCCGTATGTGCGCCATCCGGCTTCGGTGCGTGTCGGATTAATTAGGCCGCGCTGTTCGTATAGGCGTAGTGCCTTGGCGGAAATGCCCAGTAGTTTGGCGGCTTCGGAAGGGTTCAGGAATTGTGCGGAAGAGGTCATGATTCACCTCGATGTTGGCTGACCGCTAACCTTATCGACGCGTCCCCAGGGGCCAGGTCAAGAGCGTCTTCGATTCCTCCCCCGCAATTTTAGGCGTCGTACTGAAGGCAGCTTCCTGGCCCACAAGGTCAGTTATGACTTTGATCGATGACGTCCGCAATTAGCCTAACATCAGCCGGAAGTAGACCGGCACGGCCACATAAGTGATGAGGCCGAGCACCAGCAGCGCGCGCACCCAAACATCCTTGAAGCGCCGCCACAGCAGCGCGATGCAGACGATCGCCATGCAGATCTCGATGACCGAGACGATGCCGCCATAATGCCGCCCATCCCAGTAAGAGAGCGGCGAGTGGAAGCGCCAGTCGCTGACCGGCCAGAAATGCTGATGCGCGTCGCTCGCGTGAAACGGCAGATCGAGCCCCATGTGGATGAGCGCCGATGCCGCAAACAGCAGGAGGAGGCGCTGATTGATGAGGGCGCCCAGCCCCAACAGCAAAAGATAGAGCGGTATGGAATTGCAGATCGCCGAATAGGTCTGCCACGGCTCCTGCCAATAGACCTGGCTCCACAGCGTTCGCTCATCGATGCTGGCGAAAAGCCTGGCCCAAACGAAGAGCACATAGATCGAGAGGTCGGGCGTCAGGGAACCGGCGACGACCGCCAGGTTGTCCTTTGTCGCATTGGGCTTGGTGAGCAGTGCCGCGCTGACCAACAAATGGGTTGGTGTGTTCATCCCCGCGCGTCCCCTCCCAATTCGATCTCCCAGATCTTTAGGGCGCACCTTATAGCAGGCTGGCAGGGGCGATGGGGAGGGTTGGCGAAGTTGTGATGGGCCCAACCACCGCAAGGGTGACGAAAAGTCGTGAGGCGCTTCCTCTGGGAGTCGTTATGATGCGGCACAAATGATGCCAAATCTCTGGGAGAGAAATTGATGCCCAAGGCCTATTGGGTGGCGCGCGTCACCGTCAACGACCCCGACACCTACAAGCTCTACGTTGAGGCCGCGCCTGAGGCCTTCACCAAATACAACGCCCGCGTGCTCGCTCGCGGCGGCCGCGCAAGCCAGCTCGAGGGCGAAGGTCGTCCGCGCAATGTCGTCATCGAATTCCCATCCTATGATGACGCCGTCGCCTGCTATAATTCTCCCGAATATCAAGCCGCACGCGCCCATCGCCTGAGCGCCGGAGATGCCGAAATCGTAATCGTTGAGGGGGTATGACCATGGCAAAGGGGTATTGGATCGGCCACGTCACGGTCACCGATCCTGACAGCTACGCCAAATACATAGAGGCCAACGGTCCCATATTCGCAAAATTGGGCGCCAGGTTCATTGTCCGCGGTGGCCAGCACCAAGCGCTCGAGGGTCCGGCCCGCGACCGCCACGTGGTTCTCGAGTTCGACAGCTACCAAGACGCCCTCGATTGCTACCGTTCACCCGAATATCAAGAGGTGTTCAAACTGCGCAAGGACGCCGGCATTGCCGATATCATGATCGTCGAGGGGACTTGAAATGGCCAAGGGCTACCTGATTGCACACATCACCGTCACCGACCCAGAGAACTACCCGAAATACATAAAGGCCGACGGCCCGGTGTTCGAGAAATGGGGCGCGAAATTCGTCGTGCGCGGTGGCGATTGCACGCTCGTCGAAGGTACCACGCGCGAGCGCCATGTGGTGATCGAATTCGAGAGCTACGAAAAGGCGCTCGCCTGCTACAACTCGCCTGACTATCAGGCTGCCGCCAAGTTGCGCCAGGCCTATGCCCAATCCGAAGTCCTCGTTGTCGAGGGCATTCCTGAGGCTTAGCTTTGCGACTTTCTCAGATTGCGACGAGCGGGCGTGCTGTGCCTGAAGCGAGCGATGCCGATGCTCACGCGCGTGGCCTGGTACTGACCGTTTGCGGCGTTCTCTTGATGACGCCGGATGCGCTTTTCATCCGCTTGATCAACGCCGATACCTGGTCCTTGCTGGTTTGGCGCAGTTTGTTGATCGCGGCGGTTTTCTTGCTGCTCATGGTGATCGTTCATGGCCGAAGAGCGGCACTACAGTTTGCGCAACTCGGACTGGCGGGCCTCATCGCCGCGATCGGCCTAGCGGTGTGCTTGTTCGGCTTTGTCTCGGCCCTCTCGCATACCACTGTGGCCAACGTCCTGGTCATCACGGCGGTGACGCCGCTGTTTGCCGCTCTCATGGGGTGGTTGGGCTATGGTGAGCGCCCGCCACTCAGGACTTGGATCGCAATCGCCTTTGGTTTGGCCGGAATTGCTCTGGCGGTGGAAAGCGGCCTCAATGCGGGCGACGCCTACGGGGTGGCCATCTCGCTCGTTGCGGCGTTGGGGCTGGCGCTCAATCTCACGATTTTGCGGCACCACCGCCACGTGAACTATCTGGCCGTCGGCGTTTTGAGCGGATTGATCACTGGGGCAATTGCACTCTTTTATGGAGACCCAGCGACCATCACAGGTCAGTCGCTCGTTCTCACCCTGGTGCTGTGTCTGGGAATTGTCCCCACCGCTACGGCGCTTTTCTTGTTGGGGCCGCGCTATCTTCTGAGCGCCGAGGTTGGCCTGGTTATGCTTCTCGAAACCGTGCTCGGTCCGTTTTGGGTTTGGCTGGTTCTCGACGAGGTGCCATCGCGACAAACAATGATCGGTGGCGCCGTAGTGATCACGACCTTAGCATTCCACTCCTACGCCAGCCTCAGCGCAGCAAGGCGACAACCAGTGCAAGCACCGACCAACTAAATTTCCGGCATGGCGATGCCCCGCGCCGCGGCCGCGGCCTGCACCGTGTTGCGCAACAGACAGGCAATGGTCATGGGTCCGACACCGCCAGGCACCGGTGTGATGGCGCCCGCAACTCGGCTTGCTTCGGCGAAATCGACGTCACCCACCAGTTTGGTCCGGTCCGAGCCGTCGACATCGATGCGGTTGATGCCGACATCGATGACGATTGCGCCCGGTTTCACCCAATCGCCCTTGACCATCTCCGGCCTGCCGACCGCGGCAATCAGCAGATCGGCCCGCCGCGCGACATCCGCCAGGTTCCGCGTTCGTGAGTGCGCGATGGTCACCGTGCAGTTCTCCCGCAGCAGCAATTGCGCCACTGGTTTGCCGACGATGTTCGAGCGCCCGATGATCACCGCCTCGGCCCCTGTCAGATCCGGTTGAGCGGACTTGGCCAGGATCGTGCAACCAAGCGGCGTGCACGGCACCAGCGCCGCCTCACCGGTCGACAGTCGACCAACGTTGACCGGGTGAAAGCCGTCGACATCCTTGGCGGGATCAACGCTGTTCAAGACCAACTGTGAATTGATGTGTGCCGGCAGCGGCAGCTGCACCAGGATGCCATGAACGTTCGGATCGCCATTGAGGCGGTTGATGAGATCCAGCAGGTCTGCTTGCGAGGTCTGCGCATCGAGGCGATGCTCGAACGACTGCATGCCGGCGGCCGACGTTTGACGGGCCTTGTTTCGCACATAGACCTGGCTCGCCGGGTCTTCACCGACCAGGACCACAGCTAGGCCGGGTGCCAGCCCATGCGACGACTTGAGTTCGGAGACGGCAGTTGCAATTCGTTCGCGCAACTCCGCCGCGACGGCCTTGCCATCAATGAGTTGCGCGTCTCCATGTTCGCCCGCCATCGCCTACCTCAATCCTTTTTGGACTCGAGTAATTCTTTCAGCCGGTTTTGCAGTTCGTCCGGCTCCCCTTCGATCGCCACCAGCTTATGGCGTGATTTGCTTCCGGCCTTCAGGGTGACAGTTGATCTCGCCGCACCGAGCCATGACGCAATCAGTCTTAGTAAGGCCGTATTGGCCTTTCCTTTTTCCGGAATTGCGCGCACCCGCGCACGAAGGCACGGTCCGTCGGGCCCGCTCTCGATCCCGACGACGCTGTCGCAACCTGACTTTGGCGTGAGCCTGACAGCCAACACGATGCCGTCATCTTTGACCGTCAGCCATGAGCGGTCCGGCGCCAATCTACAAACCGCATGCAATCGGCATCAAGAAGCCCGAACCACATGAGCCAATCACCACGCTTTGCAGGAAGATGATGAAGAGTATGAGGATGATCGGCGAAATATCGATACCACCCAAGTCTGGCATGAACCGCCTTATGGGTCTGAGCGCCGGTTCCGTCACCTGGTTCAGGGCATAGGCCAGGTTGCGCACGAAATTGTTGCCCGTGTTGATCACATTAAACGCGACGAGCCAGCTGAGTATCACGCCGGCGATGATGACATAGACATAAAGCTGCAGGACATATTGAATGAAGCTCAGCAGTGCCGCCATGCTTGAAAACCCCGTTTCGCCGTTTGCGTACTTCTGTAGCCTCGGGGTTTGCGTGGGGCAAGTGGCCTATCGGACAAAAACCGCAGTGTTCAACTGCCCATTCGCCAGCGGCAGGTCGCCTTGACACCTGCATGGTGCCGTCACTAAATGACCGCTCAGACCTCTTGGGGCCGTAGCTCAGTTGGGAGAGCGCAGCGTTCGCAATGCTGAGGTCAGGGGTTCGATTCCCCTCGGCTCCACCAATCTTGTCTGCGCGTTGCCGCGCGCCAACCCAACGGGCGGGTTCCGGCTCGAAGTTTCACTTCTCACCTCCAACATGGTTTGTCGCTGTGCCGCCGCCCAAAGTCGCCCGGCATGGCGATGTTGCTATACCGGGCGACTTTGAATTGTGTGTGAGGTTTTGACCCCGAACGCTATTGCCTTGAGGTTGTTGGCAGCTAGAACCGGCAGCGTAACGCGCCCCACCGCGTAATGATGCACCCACGACGACGCCAATAGCGGTGACGCCTATTGCGGTGACGCCAATGGCGACGACCCCGCCGGAAAAGCCTTGCCCGACGAGGCGCGCGCCAATGATGATGCGGTCCGCGCCAGTTACTCCATCGCCGGCGACGGTGCAAGCGGTGCACCTTTTGCACCAAACCGTCGGATGCGGCTGCGCGATCGACTTGTAGGATGGCCGCAGGCGAGATTGCGGCGGCAGAGGCAGGTAGTGACCGTCCGGTCAATGCGAAACCAGCAAACACCAATGCGATGGCTATGCCGAATAACCGTGTCATGATCAATCTCCCTTCGAGATCGCGAAGTTCATCGGATATCTGTTGACAATTCCGAAATGATCTATTCGCGAAATTTCACGAATAGTGATCCATACATGAACCCAAGATGAACGATGAATGGCGTGTGGTGGAGATCGTCGCGGCGTCACCCAGGTCTGTTTCAAGCGACTTTCGCGCGCTCAACCAGTGGACAGCACCAATGTCAGACCAGACAGCAAGATGAGGCTCAGAACCACCGCGCGATAGCGCCGGTCGTCCGCCCGTTCGTAAATACGATGGCCGATCGCCGCCCCAACGAGCGTGCATGGAACCGAAACAAGCGCCATTGTTAGCACCGTCCGATCGACCAGACCCATGGCGATATGGGCCAGGAGCACGAGCAACATGATGGCCATGTTGAAACCCTGAAAAGTACCTCTTTGCTGCGTCTTGCCCCAGTCGCGAAATTGTACCCAAAGCGTCAACGCAGGCCCCGAGAGCCCGGCCAACCCACCAAAGATGCCGCTAATGAAGCCGACGCCGCCGTCGGCGTACCTGCCGCCCCAAGTCACGCGAGGCAGCGATCGGGCGGCGAGCAGCAGCGTGGCAAATCCGATTAGGAACACCCCGACCGCTTGCCGAAACGCGCTCGGTTCGACCATGGCCACGAGCAGCGTCCCCACCGGCACGCCGATGACACCGCCGGCGACAATTGGCCAAACCAATTGTAAGTCTATGGAAGGCCATACCTTCTTAACGGTGTTGAGATGCGCGCTGACAGAACAAAGCGCGACCAGCGACGCCGCGGACGACGGCTCGATGACATGTAGCCAGAGGCCAAGGGCGGCGAGACCAAATCCAAAGCCCGCCAAGCCCGATACGATACCGCCAATCAAAGCGCCCAGCCCGACCAGCAATCCGACTTCGATCATTGGGGGCGGTCCTTTGCCCGCAGCGGTCGTTTCATCCTATGGTGCCTACGTGCTTGATTTGGAGGGCGGTATTGCCCATATGCTGAGTAAGTCTGTGGGCTGGCCGCCGCGCCGGGGCCAGCCGCTGTGCCGCGATGCCGAGCAGGGTCGTGTGCACAAAGACCGGGCATTTGAGGTCGCTTAACGAGGGCTCGTCACGGATGTCACATCTTAATAGCCCCCTACTATTGGGGTTCGACGATATTGAGCGTTTGTTGGACCGTGTCACCAAGGGGTCCGGTGACGGTTATCCACCATATAACATCGAGCGTGCGACCCAAGAAGATGGGCGCGGCGATCTCCTACGCATAACGCTTGCGGTTGCGGGCTTCACGCGCGATCAGCTGACGATTACCGTTGAAGACAACCAGCTTATGATTCGCGGCAAACAAGACGAGGATGAAGGAAAGGATTTTTTGCACCGCGGCATCGCGGCCAGGCAGTTTCAGCGGGTCTTCGTTTTGGCCGACGGAATTGAGGTCAAGGGTGCTGATTTGAATAACGGACTACTCTCGATTGATCTTGTGCGACCTGAACCAGCACACGTATTACGCAGGGTCGAGATCGGCATCAAAGGCGAGGCGGAGTGAACGGTTACGATGCGGCGAGGTGATATGAGCAAAGGCATTGTAATTTCGGTGGCTATTTTGAGTTTGGCAAGCGTGAGCGCCGAGGATTGAAGAGCAAGCTCAATTATTTAGGGCTGGCTCAGGAGGTGTGACATGGAAAATGAGATGAAGGAATTCGAGAGCGGGACCGTTATGAGTCTGGTCGAGCTCGCACACCTCGGCGATGGCCAAGTTGCTTACATTAAGGAAATGACTTCTGATGAAGCCGAAGAGATGTTTCCTTCAATTGAGGGCATTCCTGTCGGCATCAACCTGTTCGCACTACACGGGGCCGATGGCACACCCCTCGCGCTAACCGACAGCCGCTCCGCCGCGCTCGCCCACGCAATCGAAGATGACCTGGAGGTCGCGAGCCTGCACTAAGCAAGAGGTATCACCAACTGCTTAGCCTTGCCCGGCACGAAGAGCATGAACGTTATGGGCCAGATCTCCAAAGGCGGATCTGGATCTTTACAATTTATCGTGCAAAAACAATAGGCTGAACAGCCTCAGGCGGCGTTCGAAGCCAATGGCTCGGTCAATACCGAGTAGAGCGCTGAACGCCCCTTGGAAAATCTCAGTTTTTCGATAGCAGAAGGGTCGCGAAGTAGTCGCGAAATGCGCGCGAGTGCCTTCAAGTGATCAGCTCCCGCGCCTTCAGGAGCTAACAGAAGAAATATAATATCAACAGGCTCATCGTCGATTGAATCAAAGTCAATCGGAGCATCGATTCGGGCAAATAGCGCGAAGATTTGCTTCAGCTCGGAAATCTTCCCATGAGGTATTGCGATTCCGTGTCCAACACCTGTTGAGCCCAGTCGCTCGCGCTGGAGCAATGTGTCGAAGATGTCACGTTGTCCGAGACCAGTCAGTTTGGCTGCGAAACTTGAGAGTTCTTGCAGAGCCTGCTTCTTGCTATTGGCCTTGAGTGAAGGGATCACCCCTTCCGGCGTAATTAGATCACCAAGATCCATAATGTTCTGCTTCCTGCTAGCTCGCGTTCTCTTCGGTCACTAGTGCACCCCACCTGACGTTCAGCCTCAATTTTGTGACGTTGACGGATCGATCCAGCCGAAATTTCCGTCGGCCCTGCGATAGACGACATTGATGTGTCCATTGCCGGCGTTTCGGAAGACCAGCACAGATACCTGCGCCAGATCCATTTCCATAACTGCATCGCTCACGCTGAGCTCTCGAATTGTTGTTGCAGTTTCAGCGACAATAAGTGGCGTATGATCGCTTGAGTACTCGATCCCTTCGGTTTCTTCTGCCTTAAGCACATAGTCTGTCGCCGACAAGCCTGAAACATCACTACGATTTCCCGGCCCTTCGTGGTAGCGGTCAATTAAGCGACGCTTGTATCGACGCAGCCGCTTCTCCAACCGCTCGACCGCAGCGTCGACGCTTCCATAGGGGTCCGCGGCCTCGCCATGCGACTGCAGAGCAAGCCCCGACCTCAGATGTGTCGAGCAGTTAGTAACGAAGTGATTCCGTTCTTTTTCGATTCGGATGTGCCCCGATATTTCCGTCTCGACGTATTTTTCAATGGCGACGCGAACTTTATCAACCACATAATTGCGGAGCGATTCGCCGATGTCGATATTCTTGCCGGTAACCTGAATTGTCATAGATACGCCCAAGCGCTCAACAGATGAAGCTCCACCACAGTAGCAGGCCGTGGCAAATGAACTCAGCAAAACGTTGGGTGTGGGCCTGATCTTACGACGCCACTTCTAGGCCGACGCCTCGTCGAACGATGGGCGCGGAACCTAGACCACGAGCCTATGCCTGTCAAATCCAACAGCTACTCGCAAGTCAAAACATCGATCAAGCTTGAAAACAGTCGTACAATTGTCGATTCATTGACGCAAACTTCTTCGGAGGCTTGCGTTTTGCACCCTAGGGTGGGGCGTTAACTACACAGGCGCGCCTTGCGTGCAATTGGCCATGCGTTTTGCCCGCCGACGTTGAACCGACGACGGGATGTGCAGGGCCTCGCGATACTTGGCCACGGTTCTGCGGGCAATATCGATGCCGTCGCCTTTGAGCTCGGACACGATCTTGTCGTCCGAAAGGATGCTGTCGGCGGCCTCTCGATCGATCAATTGCTTGATGCGATGGCGAACGGACTCAGAGGAATGCGATTCACCATTTTCCGATGACGCAATAGCCGAGGTGAAGAAATATTTGAGTTCAAAGATCCCACGTGGCGTCGCCACATATTTGTTTGAGGTGACCCGGCTGACGGTGGACTCGTGCATGGAAATGGCATCGGCCACGGTCTTGAGATTGAGCGGGCGAAGGTGCTCGATTCCAAAGCTCAGGAAAGCGTCCTGCTGGCGAACGATCTCCCTGGCCACCTTCAAAATTGTGCGGGCTCGCTGATCGAGGCTTTTGACCAGCCAATTGGCGGTTTGCAGGCAGCCATGCAAATATTCTTTGTCGTGAGTCGACTTCGTGCTCTTTGAGACCAGCGCAAAATAGCTTTGGTTGACCAGTACCTTCGGCAGTGTTTCGCTATTGAGTTCGACGATCCATGATCCATCGTTGCGCCCGCGAACGACGACGTCGGGGACCACAGGCTGAATAGCGATGCTGCCGAACTGTAGTCCCGGCTTAGGGTTGAGTGATTTAATTTCTGCAATGATATCAAGAAGATCGTCTTGCGTCACGCCGGTTGCGCGCTTCAACGCCGGAAAATTGTGTGCAGCAAGCAGTTCGAGATTGTCAATCACGCCGGCAATCACCGGATCATAGCGATCGCGCTCTTTGAGTTGCAAGGCGAGGCACTCTTTCAGATCGCGCGCGAAGACCCCTGTCGGCTCGAATTTCTGCAGCAAGGCGAGTGTGTCCAGGACGAACTCGTTTGATGTTCCAATCTGCGCCGCGAGGTCGGCCAAGTCACCGCGGAGATAGCCACAATCATCCACCATGTCGGTCAAATGCAGCGCTATCAGTTTGCACAGTGGATCGTGGATCGACATGTGAAGCTGATCGGTGAGGTGATCGTGGAGCGAGGGATCACTCGACACGAACCCTTCCAGATCGTAGCCCTCTCCATTGAACGATGAGCCGTTTCGTTGAACGGATGACCAGCCGAGTCCGCCGGCGGCACCGAGATCGCTCAAGCTTGCATGGGGGTCGATGTTTTCATAGTCCGTATCGAGCAACGCTGCCGGATCCTCGCTGCTCGATCCACTTGCCAACCATTCGTCCGTCTGCGACGGTTCGGAGTTGGCGCCCTCCTTCCCATCGCCTTGCGCGCTGCCAGGCTCTGTTACAGGCTCGACGTCTGCCGCTTGCTCGTTGCGCTCCAGAATTGGGTTTCGCTCGAGTTCAGCCTCGACAAAGGCTCCCAAATCGAGATTGGAGAGCTGCAAAAGCTTGATCGCCTGCTGCAACTGGGGCGTCATCACCAAAGTTTGGCTCTGCCTCAGCTCTAATCTCGTGGAAAGCACCATAACGCCGTACCTTGATTGCTCCTCCGATCATCACGTTTACACGATTTGCCTTACGCGACGCTTAACCGAACATATCGCCAAGATAGACCCGACGCACATCTTCATTGTTAATGATTTCCTGAGGCTTGCCCTGTGTCAGCACCTCACCGTCGTAGATGATGTAGGCGCGATCGATAAGCTCGAGCGTCTCACGCACGTTGTGGTCGGTGATGAGCACGCCGATGCCGCGCTGCGTCAGGTGTGTCACCAGCGAGCGAATATCGCCAATGGCGATCGGGTCGATGCCGGCGAAAGGTTCATCGAGCAAGACGTACGACGGGTCGGATGCCAGCGCACGTGCAATTTCGCAGCGCCGCCGCTCACCGCCCGAGAGCGCGATCGAGGGTGACTTTCTGAGGCGCGCAATGTTGAATTCCTCCAGCAAACTATCAAGCCGCTCCTTTCGCCGGCGTTTGTTGGGCTCGACCAACTCGAGCACTGCCATGATGTTCTGCTCGACCGTAAGTCCACGAAAGATCGACGCTTCCTGGGGCAGGTAGCCAATACCCAGTCTGGCCCTGCGATACATGGGCAGGCCGGTGACATCGTTCCCATCGATGAGGATTTCACCCTTGTCGGCGGGAATGAGGCCGGTAATCATGTAAAAAACGGTCGTTTTACCGGCGCCGTTCGGTCCCAACAGCCCGACCGCTTCGCCGCGCCCAAGTGCGACGCTCACGCCCTTCACCACCGGGCGCTTCTTGAAGCTCTTATAGACAGAGCAAACCGTCAGCCAGCCCTCGCCAATCGGGTTCCTCGCGACCTGACCGCCGGCGTCATCGAACTCGGGGTAACTGCGGGGATCATCGACGAACTCTTGTCCATTGACGTAGTCGCCGTCTCCCGGGCGTTCCTGGCGCGGGCGATCACCGCCGATTTGCGGTCGTAGCGAGAATTGGTTGCTCAAGGGCAGCTCACTCCCATTGGATCGAATTCCACTGAGACGGGCGAATTCCGACAATGCCTACGATCAGGCGCGCCAACTGTCTAGAGCGTGATCAAACCAAATAGACGCAATTCTGCTTGTCGAGTGGCGTGCGCCAGCGGTCGTGAAACGGTCGCGGGGCGATGTGGGGCATCGTTCATGGCCGGTTCGCCGCCGCCCGCCCGCCAATCGCTCCGTCAGAATGCGTCTATTTGGTCTGATCACGCTCTAATCTCTGGAAGTGGGACCACGCAAAATCGGGCTTGCACTGCTCCTTGAAACGCTCTGCTTCACGATACTCTTTTTCTCGCTTTTCTTTTTCACGGGCTTTGGCGTCTTGGTGATCATCATCCGAATTCGACTTTTTTTCTTTGAATCGGAATCACCTTGGTCGACGGACTCGAAAAAGCTTCGCCCCGTGTTGAGGTCGACGATCAGCTTTTCGCCTCGGATAACGTTGGTTCCCTGGTTCACCACCACGTCGCCGCCGAGCGTGATCAATTGTGCTTTGACGTCGAAGTCGGCCCACTCACTGGTCGCCGATTGGTCCTTACCGGAGGTGACGAGAACCTTGCCCGACGCCTTGAGCTTGGTCACCTCGGTGCTGGTCTCACCTTTGCCCTGCCCGCCTTTGTAGATGACCACGAGCACTTTGGAGCGCAACGTGAATTCGCCCTGCACCGCCTTGACGCTGCCGGTGAAGGTCGCTGTCTTGGCGTTGTCGTCGACCTCGAGGCGATCGGATTCGATATCGATTGGCGCATCCGGATCGGACGAAAAGCCGGCGAGCGTTTGCGACAATTGCTGTGCATGGCTGAACTCAACCAATCCGCCAATGCAGATCGTCGCCAGGAGCAGCAGCCAAAAACCTTTGATGCTCATGAGCACTAAGTCTCGCCCCATTTCTCAAGTTGTTGCCTCGGGCGGGCCCGCAGCTGAACGCCGCCGCCGGCGCGTTGCCAGGCTCACGTTCTATTCCCCGCCGCCTTGGCGCTTTCACGCCTTTCTGGCCGTTTCTTTAAGTGCACGCGAACTTGGCCATTGAATTTAACGATACGGTTCTTGGCCGACAACTCCATGGTATCTGCGGTCACGTGACCATTGAGCATTTCAATCAGAACGGGGTGTTTGGAAACCACGGTTTGCGGCCTAAAATTCACCGATGCTTGGGTCATGCGTCCCTTGAGACCATCCTTTCGGAAAAACCGAATATCGCCTTTCAAAAGCAACTTCTCGGTCTTGGTATTGAATGTGCCGGTGTTCGACGTCAACTTTGACCAGTCACCGTCCGGCTGCGTCATTGTTGCGTCGATCTGGTCAAGGATTACGTTGTCCGGATGGGCGACAATCTGCGTCGCGGTTGCAGCCTCGACGACGTATTGCGCGTTGTCCTTCGTGACCCCTTCCAGACGCGGTTTGGTCATTGTCAGCTTGTCGCTCGACAGTTCGATGTTCTCGACGCTCACCTTTTTGTCATCGAACGAAATGTGCCAGGTTCCATAGACCGCGTAGAGACTTGACGCGAACAGGGCCAGCACCGGAAGTGTCAGCTTGAACGAGCGAACCAGCCAAGTGTGCCGGCGCGCCTTCTTGAAGGCTTTGCTGCGATCGAGTTGTCCTGAACGGCCAAGACCAGCACTCTCGCGCCGAGCGGCCGTCGAAGTGGTGTCGATCATGCCGACGTTCGCCTTCCGTCGTGTGGTGCGGGTCGAAAACCAGGCCACGCTGCGCCGAAAATTGGGAGATATTGCGTCTATTGGCGACAATCCCCCAACAAAGCGTCGCATGCGGCCACAAAGCGTCAAACGCCGTTGCCAAAATATCCTCAGGCGTCCCGCTCAGTGCGCAAAGATATCCTCGTCTTGCCAACCGGCGAGATCGAGACGTGCGCGAGTTGGTATGAATTCGAAGCATGCCTGCGCGATGTCAGTGCGTTCCTCACGCGCCAGCATGGCATCCAGCCTTTCCTTGAGCGCATGCAGATAGAGCACGTCGGACGCCGCATAGGCCCTCTGCTCGTCACTCAGCCGGTCGGCGCCCCAATCCGAGCTTTGCTGCTGTTTGGATAAGTCGACATCCAAAAGCTCCCGGCAGAGGTCCTTGAGCCCATGTCGATCGGTGTAGGTGCGGGCGAGCTTGGAGGCGATCTTGGTGCAGTAAACAGGCTCGGTCATGACCCCGAGATAGTGCAGCAACATGGCGACGTCGAACCGGGCGAAATGGAAAATCTTGAGAATGTCTGGGTCGGCCAACAGCGCCCTCAGTCTCGGAGCGTCATAGGCGCCGCGCGGCATTTGCACGAGGCACGCCTTGCCGTCCCCGCCCGAGAGCTGGACCACGCAAAGCCGGTCACGATGAGGTCTGAGGCCGAGCGTTTCGGTATCGATTGCCACGGATCCGGAAAAAGAAACGTTGCTGGGGAGATCGCCCTTGTAGATTTTGGCGCTCATCGGGCGATGCCGTCCCTCATTCAAATCGATTTTGCCGTGACCAAAAAACTGCTTGGTGCCCAGGAGAAGACTCGACTAAGAGTTGTTCCCAGAGCCCTAAGTGCCCTATTCCTGCGGACTTTCGAGCTGTCAGTCTCAACAAACGATCTCAACAAACTGGCGGCCCATGGTTAACATATCGTTACGACTCAGGCAAGAATGTAGTTATGCCCAGACCTCGACGAGACGGAAAAGCCGAGCACAAGTACCTGTGCCTGTTCCATAATACCTGGCATTGTCGCCTAGGGGTACCTAAACGACTTCAGGGGAAAGTCGGTCAAGTGATGCTCTCGGTCAACTTGAAGACCGGGGACATTGCCGAGGCCAAGCGACGTCGTCCGGAAGCCCTGGCCCACATGAAGAGCATCGTAAAGAAGGCCGAACGAGGCCAGCTGGGCTCTGGTGACCATGAGTTCGAGAAGGCAATGGCGTGGCGTGAAGACTACGAGCGGGCCAGGACCGACGAAGAACGTGAGGTGCTTGAGTACGTCATCTCGGACGAGGCGGACGACATCAGGTACCGGAACGCAGACTGGCGAGTTGACCAAGATGGTCGCCCTGCCGACGTCGAGCGAGCTGTCCGGTTCTATCAGTTAGCGACAGGTACCGCGACGCCGTTGTCGGTGATCATAGAGAAATACGAAGCTGTACACTCGGAGGTCCCGCCGAAGACGCTGTACACTCGTCAGCTCGCCTTCCGGAAACTCTTGGAGGCCTACCCTGAGGCCACATTCGAGAACTTCACCAAGGCCGACGCTGTGACCTACGTCGATCAATTGGCGAGCATGAACCCGGTGACCGCCAATACGAGGCTTTGGCCGTTGTCATCGCTCTGGACATTTGCGGTCAAGCGGCAGGTCTGCCCCGACAACGTATGGCGGGGTCTGTCGATGCCCACCAAGCGCAAGGGGACAGCCAAGAGACCGTTGACTGATGCTGAGGTCGTCCAGCTCCTGACCGAGGCGGACAAGCTAGAGACGCCGTTCATAGGCGACATGTGGCGGTTCTTGTTGATGACCGGGTGCCGGATTGCTGAGGCGTCTAACCTAAAGGCTACGTCGTTAGAGGCGAACTTCATCAAGATCGAAGGCGGAAAGACGCCAAGTGCACGACGTCGCATCTGGGTAACGTCGGAGTTGTTCCCGGTTCTGGGGCATCGGTTCGAACACGAGTACGTCTTCCATGAAATACCCGAGCCCCCCAAGGACCGCGACAGGTCCGTGTGGGCCTCCAAGGTCCTCAATCGGTTCAGGGTGTCTGTAGGTATCGACGAAAGGCCCGACGGGCAACGGCAGTCCTCGGTAGACGTCCACTCGACAAGACGGTATTGGGCAACGAAGGCCCTACAGGCAGGTATCAGCCGGGACGTCGTAGACGCCTGCATGGGTCACGCATCTAAGCACCTATCGGTCGGGGTGTACTCAGGGGGCTTCAGCAACGAGCAGATACGTGAGTGCTTCGAGGCTGTGAAGTTGCCATAATTCGGGCCAACTGCCCCCCGACCCAGCCTCGTGTGATGGCCAAGCCGACTTGATGATACTGGTCCGCTGTCAGTTCAAGCGTTGCCGAACCGCGTCTAATCGATGGTCTACGAGCAGCTCAGTCCCTACCAATATGGCGGAGGACACGCCCCCGGCTCCGTGGGTAGACGTGAAGTTCGACCACTCGGGTCTTTGGTTGACCTCGGTGGTCCAATGAGAATGTCGGCTGATCCCATCGCTTATGCGTCCCAGAGGCCATCCGATGGATCAGCTTGGCGGCTTGCACACGCTTATACTCGTTCGTCTGGACTGCCTGATGATCGTCAGCGATGGTCATCTCGATTGCCAGCCATGCGGCCACCGGACGACGAGGATCGATATTGACTGACTGGAGCCGATCCACTCCCGCGAGAACTTGGGAAATTCATTGAAAAGTGTTCAAAAAAGAAACGACGCCAGGGATGACCCAGCGCCGTCTCAAAGTGTTCAGTGGGTTTTTGAAACTCAGTTCAGCTTACGCTTTGCGATACGACCTGAAAGTTTTCGATACCACCTGCGTGCTTCGCGTGGAGCATCGGGCATTGACGAAACGTCCGCAGCGAACACGAAGAAGTCGTTCCGCCACTCGTCGCAGATCTGTACGCCCTTAGCACCTTCACTGAGCCAGCTCGGGTGTTGCGGATCGCAGCATTTGCGGACTATGTCGACGTACATCTGGAACAGAGGATTTTTCTTAATCTTCGTTCCGTAGGTATCGACAGCACGCTTCAGAATTTCGATGCCGACTTGAGGATCATTTGGTTTTCCTAAGATCATAGTCTTTCCCTCCCTCTACTGCTGCCATGCGTTGGCAGGCAGAATGCCTTTCTCAATGTGACGACGTTCAACCACTTCCGCGTGTCGCTCGGATTTTTCGAGTTCGACCATTTCAGTCCCTGGTCTCTTGCGGATAACCTTCAGATGAGCCTTGAGCGCTAGGTTAGCGAAACCGTCCTCAGCCTCTTCGTCCTTGAGCCCCACACCGAGGGTGTCGATCCACCGCTTCGCTATGGCGTGCATTGGCGCCCAC
>JAUVMS010000090.1 GCA_030600135.1 Hyphomicrobiales bacterium
ATCAACTGCCGCCCCGTCGGCGTGCTCCACATGCGTGATGAAGCCGGAGAGGACGAGAAAGTGATCGCTGTCCCGTCGGAAACCGTCTCGGCCATGCAACATCAACAACTACCGCGATCTGCCGGAAATTCAACGCCGGCAAATTTCGCATTTCTTCGCCCACTACAAGGATCTCGAGGACGGCAAATGGGTCGAACTCCTGCGTTGGGGAGATGAAGTCGAGGCACGCGAACTCATTATCAAGGCAATCGAAGCTGACAAGAAAGATTAAGAGCGTGCTTTGGCTTTACCCTCTGCGGTGAGCTGATATACCGCCACCCAGCGATGGAGCATGCAAATGACACAGATGCGATTGGCGGTGATGGGAGCGGCGGGCCGCATGGGCCGCAATCTCATCCGGGCCGTCCATGACATTGACGGCACGATCGTCGCCGGCGGCACGGAACCGGCGGGCGCCGAAGCGATTGGCCAGGATCTCGGCACCTTGGCAGGTCTGGGCGAACTCGGCGTTTCCGTGACCGACGATCCGCTCGAATTGTTCACCAAGGTTGACGGTATTTTGGACTTCACTAGCCCGGCTGCGACGACCTTTTTCGCCGGTCTTGCCGCGCAGGCCCGCATCGTTCACGTCATCGGCACGACCGGACTCACCGACGATGACGAGACCAAGCTCGATGCCGCCGCCCGCCATGCCACCATCATCCGTGCCGGCAACATGAGCCTCGGAGTTAATCTGCTCACCGCGCTCACCGAGCGTGTCGCCAAAGCCTTGGGCGAGGATTTCGACATCGAAATCGTCGAAATGCATCACCGCCAAAAGGTGGATGCCCCCTCGGGCACAGCGCTCATGCTTGGCGAGGCGGCAGCAAAAGGTCGCGACATCTCGCTCAAAGAGCGGTCCGTGCTTTCCCGAGAGGGACACACCGGCGCCCGCCCGCAGGGCGACATCGGCTTTGCCGCACTTCGCGGCGGCAGCGTCGTCGGCGAACACTCCGTCATATTCGCCGGTGAAAGCGAGCGGATTGAATTGACGCACCGCGCCGAAGACCGCTCGATCTTTGCCCGCGGCGCCGTCAGAGCTGCGCTTTGGGGACGTGAAAAGGGCCCCGGTCTGTACTCGATGGCAGACGTCCTGGGTCTCTAAAGTTGGCCCTTCGGCATCCAAACTGAAGTAAATTGGGGATAACCTATGGACAACGTGCTTGTGCTGGTACGTCACGGCCAGAGCGAGTGGAACAAGCGGAACCTGTTCACCGGCTGGAAGGATGTCGAATTGACACCCGAGGGTGAAGCCGAGGCACGTCGCGCCGGCAAAATGCTCCAGGCCGATGGGCTGAAATTCGACATTGCCTATACCAGCGCTCTCAAACGCGCCCAAAACACCTTGGAAATCATCCTCGAGGAGCTCGACCAATCCAATCTCCCAACCGTCGAGGACGAAGCGCTCAACGAACGCGACTACGGCGACCTCGTCGGCCTCAACAAGGACGAAGCACGAGAAAAATGGGGGGACGACCAAGTCCACATTTGGCGCCGTTCGTTCGACACGGCGCCACCGGGTGGCGAAAGCCTGAAAGACACCGCGGCGCGGGTCCTACCGTATTTCGAGGCGACAATCCTTCCCGACGTTTTGTCGGGCCACAAGGTCATCGTTTCCGCCCACGGCAATTCGTTGCGTGCGCTTGTGATGAAACTCGACGGATTATCTCGCGAGGACGTCACCAGGCTCAATCTGGCGACCGGCGTACCGATAATCTACCGCCTCGCCAGCGACGGCACTGTGATGACCAAGAAAGAACTCGTTGCTTGAATCGCACGCGGCCAGCTAACTGCTTGTCAAGACACCCGTATTTTGGGTCTTGCCCAACTTTCAACCACAACAGCTAGGCGAATCAACGTTGATTTGCTAATCGCACCGCCGTGACGATGTCCCCCCATCCACCCGGGAGGTTATCGGACGCTTAGTAATTCGGGGCCGACAGCGGCGCTAAGACTGGTGTCCTAAAGCGCCTAGCTGCAAATGCCCCGAGTTTGTCAGTTGCTATAGTAAGCTTCTTTCTCTGATCCTGGGGCGGCTTCGGCCGCCTCTCTTTTTGCCTCTCGCCAACGCCGACAACCGGTCACCGTCTGCGCGGCACGTCTTTATCCCGCCAGGCATTTCCGGCCAAGTCGGTACGCTCTCGCCCCATCAAACCATCTGCCCTTTCTCCCAGCCGATTATGGCGCGCTTTCGCGTAATGCCCCAGTGATAGCCGCCCAAACCGCCATCCTTCCTGAGCACACGGTGACACGGCACGACGAATGAGATCGGATTTCGCCCAACTGCAGAACCTACTGCCCGCGACGCGGACGGCTTGCCAATATGAGCAGCGACATCGCTATAGGTCACCTGTCGCCCCGCCGGGATCCGCAATAGCGTCTCCCACACGCGGACCTCAAAATCCGTTCCAATCAGCACCAAGCGGATTGGCCGATCCCGACGCCATGATTGCGGCTCGAAAATCTGCCGGGCATGGGCCCCGGTCACTGCTTTGTCTTCACGGTATTTCGCAGACGGCCAACGCGCCGCCATATCCTCGAGGGCTTCTGATCGCTCCGCCTCGCCATCAGCAAACGCCAGCCCACATACACCCCGATCAGTGGCCATGATAAGCGCCGAGCCAAACGGCGAGGGGTGAAATCCGTAGACGATATCGAGACCCGCCCCACGGCGCTTAAAGTCGCCCGGCGTCATGGCCTCGTGATCGACAAAGAGATCGTGCAGCCGCCCTGCTCCTGACAACCCCACGTCGTAGGCCGCGTCGAGCAAGCTGGCCGATTCGTCCAGCAGCCCACGGGCTCGATCAATGGTAATCGCCTGAACGAATTCTTTGGGACTGAGCCCGCACCAGCGCTTAAAGAGCTTCTGGCAATGGGCAGGCGAAATCCCCAGGTGCGCCGCTATACGCCCAAGCTCCGGTTGCTCGATCCATGAATTGGTCAAAAACTCGATCGCTCGGCGAACCAGCGCATAATCATCCGACACATCTTCTGTGTGGCCGACGCTTGCTATTGGTTCCGATGTATCCACCATATGCAGCATGTCATTTGCTCCGATGCTCAAATTCACGCGGATGTTAGCCCCTACAAGCGGCCCGGAGCGACCCGAATCTTGTGCGCGCAAGGTGTTATCGCAACCTATTTTCCTGGCGATGCCAAGCTGCTCTGCCAATTCATCGACTGCCGGACGTCACCTGACGGATTGTGGTCCACGGAACACGGCCTGAATTGCACTTTAGACACGCGCGCCGCCGCGATAATCGAGCAGAGCGGAATTCAAGGCTTCGGCAAAATCGAGCTTTTCGTCATCGCTCAAGAAGCGACCGAATACCAACTCGCGGCCATGCGAAACGAGACGCAGCTCCCGCCTGCCATGGGCCAATTCCGCCGCCTCAACTCGCGCCCAGTAGGGATGAAACTCCCAACTCTGCTCGCGCCCGGAAGGACTCACCCGCCGCACCGTCAGGCAATCGCCCTTGAGGTCCACCACCTCGAACTTGCGGGCATCGCGATAATTGAGCTTAAAGGCCCCATAGACTAAGAGGGCATCCAGCCCGAAAAAGCCCATGACCGGCCACGCACCAATTGAGTAAAAGGCAAGGCCCGCAATGAAGCTTACGAGACCGATGAGACCCATCAGAACCAGAAACCCTCGAGGCCCGAGTGATCGGTAAGGCGTCAGGATGGCCGCAAATTCGCTTCCAGTGGGTTCGTCCATGGCAGTCGCTCCATTGCACGCAATTCTAGCAAAGAAAAACCAGGATTCGAGAAGAACACGATGACCAAGGCGAAAAAGCCTAATTCCAGGACGTCAAAGACGCCAAAACGCCGGCTCAAGCGATCCAAACTTAGCAAGGACGTGATCGAGAGTATTTTCCAACGCTTCGAAAATGCCGATCCGGCGCCCCAGGGCGAACTTTATCACTACAACTCGTACACGCTGCTGGTTGCTGTTGTTTTGTCCGCTCAAGCAACCGACGCCGGCGTCAACAAGGCAACCAGGACATTGTTTGCGATTGCCGACACGCCGCAGAAAATGGTCGAGTTGGGTGAGCAAGAGGTCCGCGATTACATCAAGACCATCGGGCTCTATCGCAACAAGGCCAAGAACGTCATTGCGCTGTCTCATGCCCTAATCGACCACCACCACGCCGAGGTCCCGCAGACGAGAGAGGAATTGGAAAAGCTGCCCGGTGTCGGACGCAAGACAGCAAATGTCGTACTTAATGTCGCCTTCGCCCAACCGACCATTGCCGTCGACACACATATTTTCCGGGTCGCCAACCGAACTGGTCTCGCGCCTGGTAAGGATCCATTGCAGGTCGAACTGAATCTAGAGCGACTGGTCCCCGACGCCTACAAGCTCCACTGCCACCACTGGCTGATCCTCCATGGCCGCTATGTCTGTCAGGCTCGTAAACCAAGATGTCAAAATTGTTTGATTGCGGATCTTTGCGCATTTAAAGACAAGCCAATAGCTTAGCCACTTTGCAGCAACAACTGAAGAAGCAGGGATGCGTGCCCGGACCTTTTTTGCACAAAGTCCATGCGGAGACGGATGATAACGAGGCCTCATGAGCAATGGAGGCCAATTAATTGAGCGACAGACGGGAGTGTTTCTGCTAGTCAAAAGCAACAATTTTGTGCAGAAGCAATAAACAGCTTGTATGAATAAATGTGTGACGTGTTGTCCCATGATACTTTACAGTAATGAAATCTTGCATCAGAGGATCTAAATGCAGGACGTTGCTGGGTGGAGAGGACGTGGTTGAGTGCTTCGGCTCTTGTTGAGAGACAAGCCACCACGTTGCGGGGCCGAGATAGGCAAAGTTTGAGTTTCCAACGAGCTAGATAATGGATGAATGTCGCTACGACGTTGTCGGTATTGGCAACGCGATCGTGGATATCATTGCCCGCTGCGACGACGCTAAGCTCGATCGGCTTGGTTTGCCAAAGGGACATATGCGCTTGATTGGCGAAGACGACGTCGTCAGCCTCTACAAGGAAATGGGGCCAGCGGTCGAGGTTTCGGGCGGGTCAGCGGCAAACACCATGACCGGCATTGCCTCTTTGGGGGGCAAATCCGCATTCGTTGGGAAAGTATCCGATGACGAGTTTGGCCGAATATTCCGCCATGATATCCGCGCAGCCGATGTGAGCTTCGAAGTTCCCCTGGCGGAAAATGATGCGCCGACAGCGAGGTCCCTGATATTTGTGACCCCCGATGGCGAGCGCACAATGAACACATTCTTGGGCGTAAGTCCCTTATTAAACAACGGAGAAATTGATCCTACGTTGATTGCGCAATCGAAGATTACCTATCTTGAAGGATATCTTTTCGATCGCGACGAGGCCAAGCAGGCCTTCCATCAGGCAGCGAGGATCGCACGCGAGGCGGGACGCAAGGTTTCTCTCAGTTTGTCTGACTCATTCTGCGTCGACCGCCATCGACAGGAGTTTTTGAATTTGATCCGCGAGCGCGTCGATCTCCTCTTCGCCAATGAAGAGGAGATTTGCGCACTCTATGGGACCAAAGATTTCGCCACCGCTTGCGATCGCGTCGCCGAGGATGCTGATCTTGCGGCCGTGACACGCGGCGCGGCGGGCTGCGTCGTTATCACGCGGGGCGAAAAGATAGAAGTTTCACCCGATCCGGTTGAAGAAGTTGTCGACACAACGGGGGCAGGTGATTTGTACGCTGCTGGGTTTCTCCAAGGTCTTGCAAGGGACCTCGATTTGCGCACATGCGCGCGCCTAGCCGGTGTAGCCGCAGCGGAGATTATCAGTCACATCGGGGCACGCCCTGAAAATCGACTGATCCGCGTAGCACGGGAGAAAGGTCTTCCGGTTTGAGAGTCTAATTCGTTGGTCGGAATCAAGTGACCGGACCTTGAATTAGGTTCCGATCGTTGCGAGCACGATTTGCACAGCACGAGTTGGTGTGCAAATCTATAGGGACTTTTTCGCAACACTTTGGAGGGAAAACTGGAATTTGTCTCCTATTCGATAGGCAAAGTCCTGTTTTCTAAGCGAAATCCTTGCACAAACTGTGGATTAACTGGGTTGAAATCTGCAAACTCCCAAATGTCGAATCACTCACGAGGAGGTTGAGATGGAAGAGAGAAGGGCAAGAAGGGGCCGCCCCAAAGGCTCTGGCATTGATGACAGTGCAACACTGGCAAAGATCGCAGCTATCATTGCATCGAATCCGGACATGAAGCGGACGACGGCAATCAAGGAAGCTGGGGTCACCAACCCGTCGCACATTCGTAGATTGCGCGACAAGTTCAACGAGCAGGCCGACAGCTTGGCCAAGGTTACTCGTGGAGCAAAAAAGACCAAGGCAAACGGTGCGGCTGCCAAAACCGCCAAACCCAAAGCCAAGGTTGTTGTGAAAGCAAAGGCTCCGGCCAAGGCAAAGACTGCTGTCAAGGCTAAAGCTCCCGCAAAGGCTAAGGCTCCTGCCAAGGCCAAGGCTCCTGCCAAGGCGAAAGCTCCTGCCAAGGCGAAAGCTCCTGCCAAGGCAAAGTCCACCGCTCGGGCAAAAGCTCCTGCCAGGAAGAAGGCGCCCGCCAAAGCCAGAACCGCCGCTAAGGCCAAGGCACCTGCAAAACGCGCTGCACGGCCGAGAGCTGCTGCCAAGTCGGCTGCAACCATGGCCCGCAGAAGTGCAAAGCCGGTAGCCGTTAAGGCCCCGGCGCAAGGAGCAAAGGCAAAGGCTGCATCCAAGAAGCCAGCTAGTTCCAACGGCAGGTCGCACACGAGCGCAAAGCTCGCGTCTGTGGTTAAGGCGAGCCGTCAAGCGACGTCGAAGGCGTTTGCACTCCCGGACATGCTTTCGGTAACCAGCGGTGTCGAATCTGTGGTCGGCTCGATCGTGGAAAATCAGATTCAGATCTATGAATCTGCTTTGAAGCATACCCCGATGGCAGCGGTCCTGCGCCAGCAGGCTTTGGTCATCGACATGGTGCTTTCCATGTTGAAGACGCAACAGGACTGGACCCGCAAGGGCAAGTAACGAGAGCGGAGTTCTGCGGCCACCGGCGTGTCAGGAAGTTCTGTGAACCTCAGGCCCGCCGGTAATTGGGCAGTGTCGACAGACCTCTAACAATCGTCCAGCTGTAGAATGTTCACGAGGCCGCCGTCAGGCGGCCTCTCTTTTTTGCTCGCACAGTGAGGATTAATCGTGTCGGCAAGGAACCGGGGGGATTTCGAAGGAAGCGGGAAACCTTAGAGTTTGCGCAACGCAACTTCCTCCACGCCGTGCTCGAGCCCTTTGCGCAGAATAAGATCGGAGCGTTGCCGCGTGGGCAAAATATTCTCTTTGAGGT
Source organism: Hyphomicrobiales bacterium (assembly GCA_030600135.1). Taxonomy (GTDB): domain Bacteria; phylum Pseudomonadota; class Alphaproteobacteria; order Rhizobiales; family JAUVMS01; genus JAUVMS01. Next base: position 7,371 of record JAUVMS010000090.1, read on the forward strand.
TTCGCAGATTGATGGAGCGCCAAATTTCTTTCGCGGTGGCGCGTGCTTCATCCTCTTTCAGTTGCGCATACCGGTGAAAATATGCCGCCGGATCGCGAAAAGCCGTCTCTCGCAGGCGCATGAACCGCTCGACATACCATCGCCCGATGACATCGGCGTCAGCATCGATGTAGATCGAGAAGTCGAAGAAGTCGGAGACGAACGGAATGGCCTCACCATGGCGCGGCAGGGTTGCCGGCTGAAGGACATTCAAGCCCTCAACAACCAAAATATCCGGTCGGTCGACCACAACCACTTGGTCTGGCATGACGTCGTAGTTGAAGTGCGAATAAACCGGCGCTGTTATTGCTGGCCGCCCCGCCTTGACGTCCGCCAGGAAGTTGAGCAGCCGGGCCGTATTGAAACTTTCCGGAAAGCCCTTGCGGTTCATCAGACCGCGTGCTTCGAGCTCGCGGTTGGGCAGCAAAAATCCATCCGTCGTCACCAAATCCACGCGGGGATGATTTGGCCACCGAGCGAGCAATGCCTGGAGAACACGAGCGGTGGTGCTCTTGCCGACCGCGACGCTACCCGCCAATCCGATGATGAACGGCATCTTGCCTTCACCGCCCGCCGCTCCGTTTCCCTTGCCCAAAAATCGCGTGGTGATGGCATGCAGCTCCTGCGCGGCGGCAACGTAGAGGTTCAAAAGTCGCGTTAGTGGCAGATAGACCTCCTCGACTTCGATGATCGACAGCGGCACCTTGATGCCGGCCAGCTGCTCGAGGTCCTGCTCGTCGAGCGTCATCGGCGTGTCAGCTCTGAGGCGTGCCCACTCGGCCCGCGTAAAGGTTCGATAAGGCGAGAACTCGAGCCGATGCCGCCTGATCATCGGCCTGTCAATACTCTCCGCGAGCTCACGAATTGCCATGTCGTGTTGCCTTTTCTTCGAGCCCGGAAACACCCATACGCCCGCCGAGGACATCGAGCACGTCAGCAAATTTTATGTCTCGAGCTTCCAGCAGAACAAGGAGATGATAAACGAGATCTGCGGCTTCATTCTTCATCGCCTCATCGTCCTCGTTCACGGCCGCCAAAACCACCTCAATGGCTTCCTCGCCAAGTTTTTTTGCACACTTTGCCGGCCCCCCATCGAGCAGCTGTCGGGTATAGGATTTATCGGCGCTCTCGCGCCGCCGTGCGGCAATTGTATCAACCAGCATGGCCAACGCCACATCCGCATTCTGATTGTTACTCATCTCGCTCGCTGCCTCCGGGCAACTGGCGTCGGGTGAAGTGCATCACCATTATGGTTCCGTTCCTGAATTCGCTATGTCGCTGGCGACGAATTCATGCCATCGCGACGGACCGCGACGCCCGCCCGCGCCATATGCTCCTTTGCTTCGCCAATCGTATGATCGCCAAAGTGAAATATCGATGCGGCGAGCACCGCACTCGCGTGACCCTTCAAGACACCGTCAACGAGATGGTCGAGGTGTCCCACGCCACCGCTCGCGATGACCGGCACCGCAACCGCATCCGCCACCGTTCTGGTTAGCTCGAGGTCGAAGCCTTCTCGTGTTCCGTCGCGGTCCATCGAGGTGAGCAAAATCTCGCCCGCCCCAAGCGCCACGACGTCCTTGGCGAACGCGATGGCATCAATTCCCGTTGCCTCTCGCCCCCCGTGGGTGAAAATCTCCCAACGCGGATCATCGCCATCCGCTGAAACTCGCTTCGCATCGATCGCAACGACGATGCACTGGCTGCCGAATTTTTCCGCGGCCTGGCGTACAAACTGGCGATCACGAACAGCCGCCGTGTTGATCGACACCTTGTCGGCGCCGGCCCGCAGCAGCTGACGGATATCCTCAGTGGCCCTGACGCCGCCACCCCCGGTAAGCGGCATGAAACATCGCTCCGCCGCGCGCTGTACGATATCGAGAATGATGCCACGGCGTTCGTGGCTC
>JAUVMS010000124.1 GCA_030600135.1 Hyphomicrobiales bacterium
ATCCATCGGAAACACATCCAGCACTTCATTGCCGTTTTCGGTAATCAGCACCTGGCGTTCGAGTTTCACGCCTTCCGCACCGCCAACGCGACCAATATAACTCTCCACGCAGATGCACATCCCCGCCTCGAAGATGCCGTCATAGCCGCCTTTCTTTTTATCCTGCGGATAGGCAATGCTTGGGTATTCGTCACACAGCCCGACACCGTGGACGATCGCGCTATATCTGTTCGGAAGATAGTTCTCCGGCAGTTGGTAGCTCTTGGTTGCGAATTCCTTGAACGAGAGCCCGGGCTTAAGAAGCTCCATATTGAAGCCAATTTGCTCCATTGCCATTGCATGCATCGCCATTTGCTCGTTCGTTGGCGATTTGCCGGGCGTCACCCAGGCGCGCGAGATGTCGGAGCAATAGCCGTAGGGCCCAACCAAATCCGTGTCGAAGCTAACGATATCGCCGGCCTCGATCACGCGGTTCGAACATTCATGGAACCATGGGTTGGTCCGCGGACCGGAAGACAAAAGCCGAGTTTCGATCCATTCGCCGCCACGGGCAATGTTGACTTGGTGCAGGATCGACCAAAGCTCGTTTTCCGTGATCCCTGGCGCGAGCCCGTTCCACATTGCCCACATGCCCATCTCGGAGGTATTGATGGCCCGGCGCATCGCCTTGATTTCCTCCGGATGTTTGATCTTGCGCGCTTCCTCCGTAAAGGCCTGGCTCGAGTGGCATTCAACGCCCTCGCCCTGCAGCGCCTCGATGCCCAACTGATCACATTTGTCGATCGCCAACCGCATGTTTCCGCCACTGTGCGCGCGCACCAACTCCGCAATCTCCGCCGCCCAAAGCTTGACACGCTTGCCCTCTTCCGGCCCGGCCCCGAAATAGAACCAAGCCGTCGCCCCGCGCGTTTCATCAACTGTTGAATAATCGTGCGACAGATGCTCGCAATTGTGAAAATCAAACAGCACAACCGGCCCATCGGTCGCGATGTAGCAATAGCGCACCGCGTTATGCATACACCAAACCTGCATGTTCATGGTGTCGGTCGCATAGCGGATGTTGAGCGGATCATAAAGCAGCGCACCACCGAAATCGCGTTCTCTCAACTGTGCTCGTATGCGTTCCAACCGATAGTGCCGCAAGACTTCCAAATCCGGCTCGCCTAGGCCGGCGCGTGCCCATTCCTTTATCGCAGGATTGCCTGGATCATCGACGCTACGCGCGTCTTTGCTCTCTCTCGCCGGTCGCCGTGAGGGGTCGATCTTGGGCGCATGACGCGCGTCACCTGTCTCAGTCATATCGTCCTTGCCATGGGTCATGTTTGACGGAGTTTATTCTCAGCAATGTCGCGGCCATTTAGCCGCCGGTGATCAAAAATCTGTCGGCGCCCCGCCTTCTTCCTTGCGGCGCGCAACAAAGGCCTGCAGTTCCTCATCAATGCCCTCATCGATTGCCGGGGCCTCAAACTCCTTGAGAATTTGCTTCCATATGCGGTTGGCATGGTCCGGTCCCTGCGGTGCGCCACCCTCCTGCCAACTCTCAAAGTTGCGCCAATCGGAAACAAACGGATGATAAAACGCCGTCTTGTAACGCTGCTGGGTGTGCTCTACCCCAAAGAAGTGCCCGCCGGGCCCGACCTCGCGAATGGCATCAATGGCAATGTCGTCGGGCGTCGTCGAAATTGGTCGCATATAATGGATCATTTGCTGCAACGTTTCGCAATCGAGCACGAATTTTTCGTACGATGCGCACAGCCCACCCTCGAGCCAACCGGCCGCGTGATAAACCAAATTGGCTTGCCCCGACACGCAGGCCCAGAGCGAAAACGCACTCTCCCACGCCGCCTGCGCATCCGGCGAATTGGCGGCACACGCGTTCGATGCACGCATCGGCAATCCGTAGTGGCGTGCCATCTGCCCCGACATCTGCGTCGCCCGCATATATTCAGGTGTTCCAAATGCGGGCGCGCCTGACTTCATGTCGACGTTGGACGTGAACGAGCCGTAGACCACCGGTGCCCCGGCCCGCACGCACTGCAAGAGCACAATCGCTGCCAACCCCTCGGCGGTCTGCTGCGCGATGGCGCCGGCTAGCGTCACCGGAGCCATGGCACCCGACAGCGTAAACGGCGTCACCGACACCATCTGGCCGCGCCGCGCCAGGCGCATCGCCCCGTCGAGCATCGGGTAATCGTGCTTGAGCGGCGACGTCGAGTTGATGTTGGTGAACATGCGTGGTCGGGCATCGAACTGCTCATGGCTGAGGCCACCTGCGATACGCACCATCTCCATGACATCCTCGACTCGCTCCTTGCCAAGCGAGTAGCCATGACAGACCTTGTCGGTCAGCGTGAGCTTGTCGTAGACGCAATCCAAATGTCGGATCGACGGATGCAAATCGAGCGGTTCCACTGGATACCCGCCCGCCAAATGGATGCAGTTGAAATACTGTGTCAGCTTGACGAGATCGCGAAAACTTTCCCGATCGCCGGTTCGCCTACCGCGGTCCAAATCAGAGCAGTTTGGTGGGCTCGACACATTGACGAACGCCATGTGCTTGCCGCCGATGGTCACCCGATGGTCAGGATTTCTGGGCGTAATATCGAACGTTGATGGCGCCTTTGCCACCTGCTCCAAGACGAAAGCGCGATCCATACGGACGTTGGCCGAGTTCGGGTCGACATCGCACCCGGCGTCCTTCAAGACTAACCTGGCTTCCTCGTTCAGGAACTCGATCCCGATTTCTTCGAGAATGCGCATTGCACCCTCGTGGACGGCGTTGATGCCCTCCTCGTCGAGCGGCTCGGTCGGGGAGTCATTATTGACCGGGATCGTCCAGGCCAATTGCTCGATCGCGGCCGCGCTAGCCCTAAGCTTGCCGGCCGCGCCACCACCGCGACGTCCCCGTCGCCGACCGCTCTTGCCTGAATCGGCGCCGATCTCGTTCATTCTTTTCCCTCCAAAAGCTGGCGATGGGCAACCATCACACCCTATGCCTCCAGATCGAGCACCACTTTCGAGGCTTCACCCGCCAGAAGTGACCGAAAACCCTGTTCGAAGTCCTCGAACCCAATCTTGTGTGTAATGACCGGCGCAACATCGAGCCCATTCTCGAGCATCGCCAACATCTTGTACCAGGTCTCGAACATCTCCCGCCCGTAAATGCCCTTGATGAAGAGGCCATGGAAAATGACCTTGTTCCAATCAATCGCGAATTCCGACGGCGGAATGCCCAGTAGCGCGATCTTCCCGCCATAATTCATGGTCTCGATCATGTCGCGCAACGCCTCGCCCGCGCCCGACATTTCGAGCCCGACGTCGAAGCCCTCCTGCATGCCGAGCTCGCCCATGACCTGGCGCAGATCGTCCTTGCCCGCCTGCACCGTTCGGGTGGCACCGAACTGCTCGGCCAGTTTGAGGCGATCGGCATTGATGTCGGTGATGACGATGTTGCGCGCTGCCACGTGGCGGGCAACGGCCGCCGCCATCAGGCCGATTGGGCCGGCACCGGTGATGAGCACATCTTCACCAACGAGATCAAACGACAGCGCCGTGTGCACGGCATTACCGAGCGGATCGAGAATTGCCGCAACCTCGTCACTGACATTTGGCGGCACGTGGTAGACGTTGTGTTCGGGGATGGCGACGAAATCGGCGAAAGCGCCGGGCCGGCTAACGCCTATGCCGACGGTATTGCGGCATAAATGCTCGCGACCGGCGCGGCAATTGCGGCAATGACCGCAGACGATGTGACCTTCTCCCGACACCCGATCACCGATCGCGACCGTCTCGATATTTTCTCCAATATCCTCAACCACGCCGGTGAATTCGTGGCCGATGATCATTGGCACCGGGATCGTGGCCGCGGCCCAATCGTCCCACTTGTAGATATGCAGGTCCGTCCCGCAGATCGCCGCGCGCTTCACCCGGATGAGGACATCGTCAGGCCCGACATCGGGCTTTTCCGCCTTTTCGAGCCAGAGCCCTAGCTCGGGCTTTGCCTTGACCAGCGCCCGCATCACGCATTCCGCCCTCGAATGATCCCAAGGTCGCGACCAACCGCGACAAAGGCATCGACCGACCGCTCGAGGTCGGTGCGGCTATGTGCCGCCGACATTTGCGTGCGAATGCGCGCCTTGCCGCGTGGCACCACCGGATAGGAAAAGGCCGTCACATAGACGCCCCGTTCCAACAACTCGCTGGCAAACGATTGCGCCAGCTTGGCATCGCCGATCATCACCGGAATGATGGGGTGTTGGCCAGGCACGAGGTCGAAACCGGCCCCATCCAATTCATCCCGAAAGAACGCCGCATTGTCCTTGAGGCGCTCGCGAAGCTCGCCCGACTCGCCCAGCATATCGAGCACCTCGAGCGTTGCCGCCACGATCGCCGGCGCCAGAGAATTAGAAAACAAGTAAGGCCGCGCCCGCTGTCGCAGCAGTTCGACAATGGGCTCCGGTCCGGCGATGTAGCCACCCGATGCCCCGCCGAGCGCCTTGCCGAACGTGCCGGACAGAATATCGACCCGACCTTCAACGCCCATGAGTTCCGGCGTCCCTGCTCCTCGTGCCCCGACGAAGCCCACAGCATGGGAATCGTCCACCATCACCTGGGCATCATGGCGCTCCGCCAAGTCGCAAATTGCCGGCAGGTTGGCGATGATGCCGTCCATGGAAAAGACGCCATCGGTGACGACCAGTCGACGCCGCGCATCGCTCGCCTCTGAAAGCCGCGCCTCAAGCTCGCCCATATCGTTGTTGGCATAGCGCAGGCGCCGCGCCTTGCAGAGCCGGATACCGTCGATAATCGACGCATGATTGAGCGCATCGGAAATGACCGCATCCTCGGGGCCGAGCAACACTTCGAAGATCCCGGCATTCGCGTCGAAGCACGACGAGAACAGTATGCTGTCCTCCATCGCCAGAAAATGCGCCACCCGTGCCTCGAGCTGGCGATGGCGATCCTGCGTCCCGCAAATGAACCGCACCGACGCCATGCCGAACCCGCGTTCATCCAACGCCGCCTTGGCCGCGGCAATCAGTCGTGGGTTATCGGCCAGACCGAGATAGTTGTTGGCGCAGAGATTGAGAACCGTTTCACTAGCATCGCCAACGCCCGACAAAGCGACATTGGCCCGCTGCGGCGAGGCAATCTCCCGCTCGGTCTTCAACAGCCCTTCCCGCTCGATTTCGGCGAGTGTTTCGACGGCCCAACTGAATGGCGTCCGAGACATGCGAACTCCTCAAACGCATCATATTGCACTAAGTTCAATATAATGAATGAGAGACTGTCAAGTGACTTGTGCGTTCGCCTGCGCGAACCAGGTCGGGATCGCTCAACTCGCTCCGAATTGAGAGGGCAGCGCGATAAGCAACAGCGCCCGCGACAGGCCGTTGTTCGTGTTCCGGATCGAATGCGGCTGATCGGCAAAATACCGCACCGTGTCGCCGACATCCACGCCAACCACCTTGCCGGCCACCTCGACATCGATCCGGCCCTCGAGACAGGTCACGTGCTCATAAGTCCCGACGGCATGCGCATCGGAGTTGAGTTGCCCCCCCTCCTGCATTCGCACATCATACCATTCGATAGGCAGAACAGTACGTTTCGGGCTCAGCAGATGGAGCGAGCACTTGCCGTCCGCGCTCCTGTTGACCGGTGTTGAATACTCCCTGACATGTTCAATCACCCGACGCTTATCCGCCTCCGCATCGCCGACGATGGTCGAAAGATCGAGCCCCAAAGCCTGGGTCATGTTCCAGACCACCGAAAAGGTCGGGTTCACCAAGCCCCGTTCGATCTGTGAGAGCATCGATTTGGAAATCCCACTGCGCGCCGAGAGCTGATCGAGCGTCAGCCCAAGTTCCGCGCGTGTCTGCCTGAGAACCTTGCCCAGCTCGGGCGGTGGCAGCTGGAGGTCGGTCATCGGTGCATTCACTCCCTCATACGATCGAATTCAATATACTAAACTCGACCGTTCCGTCCAAGTCTGTGAGCAACTAGCGAGCGTTGTTGATCAACGACAGTGATTGTTTCTTGCAATCGCGGAATTTGTTGCGAGTTTTGCGACCGTCGCCAGGTATGCTAATCGAGCGTCAATCTCCAGTGATGGCCCGGAACGAGGCGACGCCTCATTTGCCCGCCGTCGCACCACAACCGATAGGCTGAGAACAGTGACTGCCCTAATCAATCTGCTTGCCGAACGGACCTGCCTGCTGGCCGATGGCGCCACCGGTACCAACTATTTCGATATGGGCTTGCAGTCCGGCGATCCGCCGGAGATGTGGAATGTCGAGCACCCCGAACGCGTCGCGCTGCTTCACCAGCAGTTCGTCGACGCCGGCGCCGACATCATCCTCACCAACACATTTGGCTGCAATCGCCGACGCCTGATGTTGCATAAGCAAGAGGATCGCTCCGTCGAGCTCAATGCCGCGGCGGCGCGCATCGCCCGCAAGGTCGCCGATAGCGCCGACCACCCCGTTATCGTTGCAGGCTCGGTCGGCCCATCCGGCGATCTCCTCGTTCCCTTGGGTGAACTCACCTACGACGAAGCCGTATCCGTCTTCAAAGACCAGATGGAAGGCCTGCGCGACGGTGGCGTCGATGTCATGTGGATCGAGACCATGTCGGCACCGGACGAGATACGCGCCGCGGTCGAGGCGGCCACGAGCCTGGGCCTGCCCTACACGTTCACCGCCAGTTTCGATACCGCCGGCAGGACGATGATGGGGCTCGAGCCGGGCGCGCTTGCAGATGTTGTCGCCGCCGAACCCTCCGCACCCATCGCCATCGGCGCCAATTGCGGTGTCGGCGCCTCGGACCTGCTGGTCTCGGTTCTGTCGATGACCGAGGCCGCCCCCAATCGCATCATCATCGCCAAGGCCAATTGCGGCATACCCGAAGTCAAAGGCGATCAAGTGGTCTATTCCGGCACCCCCGATCTGATGGCCCGATTTGTCAGCCTGGCCGTTGACGCCGGCGCGCGCATCATTGGTGGCTGCTGCGGCACTTCGCCAAACCACGTCGCGGCGATGCGCGAAGCGCTCGATCGACACAACAAGGGCCCCCGGCCCTCCCGTGCTCAAATCGAGCAGGATATCGGCCCGCTCGTCAATCCGCCAATAAAGGCGGGCACGGTCCCACGTCGGCGCAGCCGGCGCTCACGGGCTTGACAAGCACCAAAGTACTGCTTAGCGGGGCACGGCCTTGCCCCTCTGAGAACTGGATCAAGGCAAACCATGTCCGACATCAGCGAACTACTTGGTACCACCGATAGCGATACATTCCTTGGCCTGCCCAAGGGCGATCTCACCTCGCTCGAAGCCGATGTTGCAATCTTCGGCGCGCCATGCGCAACGCCATACAAATCCACTGGCACCTATGCCGCCGATGCACCCAAGGCCATCCGCGCCGCTCTGGCCGGCTATGCATCCGCCATTGGCCATATGGACTTTGACCTTGAAAGCCCGATCCTGAGTGACGATACGGTTCGCGCGGTTGATTGCGGCGATCTCCCTTGGGACGCCGGCGACCCGGCCGCGAACCGCGCCGCGATCCACGATGCGACGCGCGCAATCCTCGAAGCCGATGCCGTGCCGATCGTCATTGGCGGCGACGATTCCATCCCCATCCCGGTGCTCGAGGCCTATCGCGACCATGGTCCGCTAACGATCCTGCAAATCGACGCCCACATCGATTGGCGTGACGAGGTCGAAGGAGAACGCCTCGGCCTCTCGAGCAACATGCGCCGCGCTTCCGAGATGGACTGGGTGGAGCGCATCATCCAAGTCGGCGCCCGCGCCATAGGAAGCGCGCGTCCGAGCGATTACCGTGACGCCCGCGCCAAGCGCGCCCAGTTCGTCACGGCGCGTGAGCTTCACCGAGAAGGCGCTGCCCGCGTGCTGGATCTGATCCCCGAGGGGGCCGTGGTCTACGTCAATTTCGACCTAGACGCGCTCGACCCCTCCATCATGCCCGCCGTCATTGGCCCGGCACCGGGTGGACTTTTCTTCCATCAGGCGCTGGAGATTTTGCACGGGCTCGACATGTGGGCCCACGTTGCCGGGTTCTCGCTGGTCGAATTTTGTCCGGCACGCGATCCAAACGGCCTTGCCGCGCTCACAGCCGGTCGCATTGTTTGCAACGCTCTCGGCCTGATAGCGAGGGCACGATCGTATTAGTTTGAAGCGGTCTGAATGTGGGCCGCGCTCTGCGCGTCCTAGCCAGTCCTTGCTCAACCGTCGCCTTGCGCCCAGTCCGAGAGCCACCGCGCGGTACTGAGCAACTCGCCATCGCGTTGTCGCGCGCCGATGAGTTGAACTCCGCAGGGCAGTCCCTCGACCTCCATGAGCGGCAGGCTGACCGCCGGCATTCCGGCAAATGTCGCGAGCGCATTGAAAACCGGGTCACCAGTTGCCTCGAGCCCCTGCGGC
>JAUVMS010000375.1 GCA_030600135.1 Hyphomicrobiales bacterium
AGGTGATCGAGCAGATACCCGGAAGCAATCTCGGCATCCACACCCACAACGATACCGAGAACGCGGTGGCCAACACGTTTGCCGCCGTCAAGAAGGGCGTGCGACAGATCCAAGGCACGATCAATGGGATTGGCGAGCGCTGCGGCAATGCCAATTTGATCTCGATTATTCCGACGCTGATGCTGAAGTCGGACTATGCCGAGCGCTTTGAAATTGGTGTTACGCCGGAACGGTTGACGCGGTTGACCCATGCCAGCCGCGTGCTCGATGAAATTCTCAATCGCGCACCAAATCGCCAGGCGCCCTACGTCGGTGAGAGTGCGTTTGCCACGAAGGCGGGCATCCACGTCTCGGCCATTCTCAAGAACCCCGAGACCTATGAGCACGTGCCGCCCGAGACGGTCGGCAACGAGCGTCGCGTGCTGGTCGGTGATCAGGCGGGCAAGTCCAACATTCTCTCGGCTCTGGAAACCCTGGGCATCGCAGTCGAGAAGAATGATGCCCGGCTTGAGCGCGTTTTGTCCGAGGTCAAGGAGCGCGAGGCCATCGGTTATGCCTATGAGGCGGCCGAGGCGTCGTTCGAGCTGTTGGCGCGGCGGCTCCTCGGTGATGTGCCACGGTATTTCTCGGTCGATTCGTTCCGTGTCATGGTGGAAAAGCGCCATAACGCCAAGGGTGAGCTGGTGACCGTGTCGGAGGCCTCGGTCAAGGTGTTCGTCAACGGCTCCAGTGAGCCGCTATGGTCGGTGGCCGAAGGCATTGGTCCGGTCAATGCGCTTGATCAGGCGCTCAGAAAGGATTTGGGCCGGTATCAGGAATTCATCAAGGACGTCGAGTTGGTCGACTACAAAGTCCGCATATTGACCGGCGGCACGGAAGCCGTCACGCGGGTGCTTGTGGAAAGCCGCGACAACCGCACCCGCAAGCGGTGGTTCACAGTCGGCGTGTCACCCAACATCGTCGATGCGAGCTTCGAAGCGCTCATCGATTCAATCAATTACAAGCTGTTGATGGACGGCGCTTGAAGCGGCCTTTTGGGCGGATGATCGGTCGCCGTCGTTGTGTTGGCCAAATTGTCTGGAATGTGCTTGGCTCGCAACTCCGCAATGGGGAGCGCACGCCCATGAGACGCCGGTTCGGTTGCCGGTCCGCAGCACTCGGTCTTGCCGTTGTCGGTTCGCTTGTGTTGTCGACGGTCGCAGCGGCTGGCGAAGAATCGGCGCCTGCAGCAAGCGATCGCGAGGTTTCAAAGCAGCGCACCGTTCCCACCAGGCCTGGGGGTGTAAAGGGCTCGACACTCAAGTTGTCGCCCGAAGACGTCAACGATCCGTTGGGCCTCATCAAGCAGCTGACGCAGACGCACTGGCAAGCTCGCCGCTACAAAGAAGCCCTCAATACCGCGCGAACGATGCTCAAGCTCGCCGAAAAGCTACATGGCCCGGCGCACAAAGAAACAGCATTCGCGCACAGCGTCATCGGCCATATCAATCGCGACCTGGGTCGACATCGCACGGCACTGCCTGCCTACGCGAAAAGCCTCGCTATCATTCGTGAGGTCGAGGGCGAGGAGAGTGCGCAGACGGCGGCAGCCATGATCAATCTGGCCGGTGCGAATGAGGGTGTGGGCCGCGTCGAAGAGGCCGAGACGCTCTATGGTCAGGCGCTGGCGATGCTTGAACGTGTCAAGGGGGCCGGTGATCCGCTGACGGCGAGCGCGGTCCAGCGGTTGGCCGCATTCTATTGGAACCGGAGGGACTACGGCCGAGCCGAAGGGTACCTCAAGCGGCATTTGGCGCTCATGCAGAAGCGCCACGGCGAGACCCACAACGCGACGATCCGAGTCCTCGTGCAGATTGCCAAGCTCTACCGCAGCCAATCCCGCTACGGCGATGCCGAGCCCTACTATCGAAAGGCGCTGGCAGCCTCGCTTAGGGCTAATGGCGAGGACCATGCCCTCAGCATCGAGATTCTCCAGGGGCTGGCCTTGACGTTGCGGTCGGCGAGCCGGTTCGCGGAGGCTGAGAGGTTTTATCGCCGGGCGGTGACGGCGGCAACGCGGGGCCATGGCAGCGAAAGCGGGGTGGTCGCGACGCTCTATAACGAGATCGGGCAAGCCTATCGTCACATGGTTCGCTACGACGATGCCGAGCGCGCCTTCAAGCGCTCGCTGGCGGTTGGCGAGAAGGCCTTTGGCGCGGTCCACCGCAACCAGGCTTTCACAATCGCCAATCTGGCGGCGCTCTACCGTGTCCAGGGTCGGTTTCGCGAGTCCGAGGAGGAATATTCGCGGGCGATCACCATGCTGAAACAGGTTCTCGGGGACCGTCATGCTCGGGTTGGTATTTTTCTTGACAATCTCGGCGTGCTCTACGGTGAGCAGGGTCGCTACCGCGAGGCGGCAAAAGTCCGCAAGGAAGCGCTCAACATTCTCGAAGAGAGGCTGGGCCCGGAAAACCGCCACGTTGCCATTGTGCTCGGCAATTTGGCCAACTCCTATCAGTCGCTCGGGCGCCATGGCGATGCCGCCCGGTTGCTCGAGAGATCGCTCGCCATCCTGTCCAATTCGCCCTCGGCCGAGAGCGACCCCTACGTTGGCATGACGCTCGACAGTCTCGGCAGCACGTACCGCTTTCTTCGCCGGTTCGACCGGGCGGAGGCGTATATCAAACGGTCGGTCGAATTCTTGAAGCGGGCCTACGGCGAGCAACACCCGGACGTTGCCATTGCATACGGCAATTTGGCGACGCTCTATGGCGAGACTGGGCGCGTCGAGGAATCGGCAATGCTGCAACGCAAGGCGATCGCCATGAACGACCAGATTTTCGGTCCATGGCACCACAGCACGGCGATAGGGCTGACCAATCTCGCGGGGCTCTATATTGACGAGGGCCGGCTCCAGGAGGCCATGGCGCTTTTGCAACGGTCGCTTGCCATCTCGGACAGGGTGCTCGGCAGGGAGCATCCACAAGCGGTGGTCTCGCTCGCCAGACTGGGTGATGTCCTTGGGGCGCAGGGCGACGTGCAGGGCGCCTATGGCGCCTACAAACGTGGCGCCGGAATTGTCGTGCGACGGGCCGGGAAAAGCATAGGGAACGACGGCGACACGGGCGCCGAGGAGGTGCGCAACCGAGCCTATGTGTTCCATTCTCTGGTCGCTGCGGCGTATCAGGTGGGTGAGCGATTTCCGGAGCGAAAAGGTGAGCTTGCCGAGGAGGCGTTCGCAGCGGCGCAGTGGGCGGGCATAACGACGGCGGCCGCGGCATTGACGCAAATGTCCGCGCGGTTCGGTGCGGGCGACGATGAATTGGCGGAATTGGTGCGTCGACAACAGGATCTCGCGCGCCGGCGGGCGAGCCTCGAAGCAGGCCTCATCAAGGCGGTGAGCGGGCGCCAGGCAGAGCGCAATGACCAGATGGTCGTGAAGTTGCGCCAATCGCTGGCTGAAACCGATGGCGAGCTGGCAGGTTTGCTGGCGCGGTTGCAAGAGGATTTCCCCGAGTATGCCAGCCTTGCCAACCCGCGCCCGATGAGCATGGATGATATTCGCAAGACGCTGCGGGACGACGAGTTGCTGGTGCAGTATTCCGTTGGCACCACGCGCGGCTATGCCTGGGCCGTATCGCGCGAGCGCACGCAGTGGATTGAAATCCCCCTCAGTGCCAAGCAGGTGCGCGAAAAGGTGGCCGCGCTGCGCTGCGGTCTCGACGATAGTGAGTGGGTTGGCGAAATCCGTCCGCTGAGATGCATCGAGCTATTGGGTACCGCCTATGATGGGGCGACTTTGCCGTTCAATCTCGAGATTGCGCATGAACTCTATAACGTATTGCTGGCGCCACTCGCCGATTTTGCAGTGGGCAAGAAGCTTCTCCTCGTGCCAACGGATGCGCTCACGAGCCTGCCGTTCCATGTCTTGGTGAGCAAACCGGCGCCTGGCGCCTTACCTGGTAACATCGCCGGATATAGGGATGTCGCCTGGCTCGCCAAACGCAACGCGGTGACGATTTTGCCGTCGGTCGCCAGTCTTGGGGCACTGCGCCGTTTCGCCAGAGCCAGCGGGGCGCGCAAGCCGTTCATTGGTTATGGCAATCCGCTGCTCGATGGCCATGCGGGCTGCCCGAAGGTTGCTGTGCCAAAGTTCTGTCCGAGTGCTGCGCC
>JAUVMS010000275.1 GCA_030600135.1 Hyphomicrobiales bacterium
CGCCGCCGCACTCATGGTCTTCCCGAGTATTGCTTGGATCTAGCAACGCTCAGGGCGCTGCAACTTTTGACGGCGCCACTATTGAATGGGCTTGGTTGGACGTTTCGCCGACCAAGACGCTCGGTGCATGGCTCGCCTCTGCTGGGTACAGCCGGTCAACCAGGCCGCCACACCTGGCCTGGCGATGCTTCGACGGCAAATTCGTAGTTATCACGGATAGTTGCTAACCAACGGTTCGCATACAAATTTATTAATATTTGGCAATAATCTGATTCAATGTGGGACAAGCATTAACGACCCATTGACCTTTTTCACCGACAGTCTCGTCAAAGCGCAAGACGACGATTGTCGGGTGAAAGGACCCAGCAAGAGATGAAAAGGGCTCGAGTGACCGTATTCGCCATTGCACTAGTTGCAGCATTTGGTGCGGTGCTATTGGCAAAATCCTTCCTGGGGAAACCGAAAACGAGAGTGGAAGTCAGAACCGACTTTGATACCGTCAAGGTGCTCGTTGCCGCCGCGGACATCCCTCTCGGTGATATCTTGAAGAGCGGGAGCGACTTGAAATGGCAGGAATGGCCGCGTGACGCTGCATCCAAGTCCTACATTACAAAGTCCAAACAACCCGAGGCGATAAAAGAACTGGCAGACGCGATTGCGCGGGCTCCCTTTCTCAAGGGCGAGCCCATCACGGAGCAAAAACTCATCAAGAAGAGCGAAGGTGGCGTGATGGCGGCCATTCTGCCTGCAGGTCGTCGTGCGGTCTCGACTTCGATTAGTGAGGAGTCGGCTGCTGGTTTGTTCATTTTGCCGAACGATCGGGTGGACGTCGTACTGACGCGGCGCATGCGTTCTCGACGCGGCGGTGGAGACGAATACGTTTCCGATACGCTCTTTCATAACGTTCGCGTGCTTGCCATCGGTCAGGCGATCGAAACCAAGGATGACAAAAAAACCGCCCAAGGCAACACGGCGACGCTCGAGTTGTCCGCGGTCCAGGCCGAGGCTTTGGCCTTGGCCCGATCGATGGGTGAAATTTCGCTGGTGCTGCGTAGCCTTGCCGACTCCAGGCCGTCCGAGACGGATGGGGAAAACAATGGCAAGGATTTCTTGAGAAAAGAACGCGGTAACAGTGTCCGATTGCTTAGGTACGGCCACCCGTCGCGTGTGTATGGAGTGAACTGATCCCCGCCATGTCGGTTGTTGGTGAAAAGGTTTTTATGATGACTAAGTTGATCAAATCCACTCGGCTGGCCGGATCGGCCTTGGGCATCCTTGCCACCCTTGCAATGTGCGTACTGGCTGGGCTGCCAACAACGGCGTGGGCCGATTCCAGTTCTCAGCATCAGTCTTTGCTGAAAATCTCATACGACGAACAATTGCCGACCACCCGGCGGATACGAATTGGCGTCAACAAGTCGATGGTGGTGGAACTGCCTCGAGATCTTCGCGACATCGTGGTCTCGGACCCGAAAATCGTTGATGCGGTCGTGCAAACATCGAACCGCGTCTACCTCATCGCACGTGCAGTCGGTCAGGCCAATGCCTTCTTTTTCGACCAGACCGGTCAACGCATCCTCACGTTGGAGATCTCGATCGAGCGCGACGTGGCGGGATTGGAAAACCTACTCAATAGGCTGCTGCCGGGTGCTGCGATCAAGGTCGAGATCCTTAATGAAACCATCATCCTGACCGGCGAGGTTCGCAATCCAGTCGATTCCAATCGAGCGGCGGACATTGCGTCTCGTTTCTCGGTGACGCCGAGTCCCGAATCCAACGATCGATTCCCAGCTAAAGTGATCAACATGCTTGCGGTCCAGGGCAGGCAACAGGTGTTGCTGAAAGTCAGCGTCGCCGAGATGTCGCGCGAGACGATCAAGCGGCTCGGCGTCAATTGGAACGGCAACGAAGATACAAGCTCCGCACTCGGGTTCGCAACAAGTAATGGCTTTCCGGTTTCCGCTCAGTCGGGCGCGAATTCTTTCCTCTTCGGCGTCTATGGGCCGCTGAGCGATTTGGGCGTGTGCACAATTCCTGGCAGCGGCATCGGCACGATCGTGCCGCCGGTCAATGTGGCAGGAACCATTGGTACCAACTGTCTGGCCCGCACGCTCGAAGCCTTCGAGCGCAACGGATTGGTTCGAACCCTGGCGGAGCCGACGCTAACCGCAATCTCTGGTGAAACGGCAAGCTTTTTGGCTGGCGGCGAATTCCCGGTCCCGGTTTCGCAAGACGACAACGCGATCTCTGTGGAATGGAAGCCATTCGGTGTCGGACTGTCGTTCACGCCGCTGGTACTTTCAGAGCGTCGCGTCAGCATGAAGATTGCGACCGAGGTTAGCGAACTTACGAATGAAGGTTCAGTTCGGCTGAATTCAGTGAGCTTGCCGGGCCTCAAGGTTCGCCGGGCCAATACGACCGTGGAGCTGCCCAGCGGTGGCTCACTCGTAATCGCCGGGTTGATCTCCGACAATACCCGTCAAAATATCGACGGGGTGCCCGGACTTAAAAGACTTCCGATCCTTGGCACGCTGTTCCGTAGCCGTGATTTCCAGCGGCAGGAAACCGAACTCGTGGTGATCGTAACGCCATTTGTTGTCAAGCCCGTGGCGCGCAGCAAGCTCGCGCGACCGGACGACAATTTCATGCCGGCTTCTGATCCCAAGGGTTATTTTCTAGGTCACCTGAACAGGATTTATGGCCGCAAAGTCGAGATGCCCACTGGGCGCTATGAAGGCGATATCGGCTTCATCATCGAGTAGTTGTGTCTGGAGGATTAAGAGCAATGTTCTATAGAGAGCGAAATTCAAAGATGCGTGCTGCTCGCTCAATGTGCAAGGTGGCGGGTGTCGTTGCCGCGTCCATTATGATCGTCGGTTTGGCGGGATGTCGCCAAAGTGAAGAGCGTGGGCTCTTGATGGGTTGGACCGTTCCGGATCCATCGCAAAGGCATCCGATCATAGTGACGCAGGCACCAGTGTTCCTCGATGTTGAAGCTCCGCGCGGCTCTTCCGGCCTGTCGGTGGCGCAAAAGGCGATGGTTCGCGATTTCGTCGCCAGCTACAAGTCGCAGGGCACTGGAGAACTGATGATTTCCGCGCCGAGCGGAAGCCGCAACGAAGGCGCCGCGATGCGAACGCTTGCCGGTGTGCGCGGCATTGCAAGGGGTTACGGCGTTCCCGATCACTACATTGCGCTGCAGCCCTATCCAGCCTCCGGATTTCGTTCCGCGCCGGTCAAGGTTTCGTTCGTGCAATATGAAGCCAAGGGACCGAAATGCGGATTGTGGCCGGAGACATTATCCGAAAGTTCCCGCAATGAGAATTACCATAACTTTGGTTGTGCCCAACAAAAGAACTTGGCTGCAATGGTCGCCAATCCTCGCGACTTGATCGAGCCGCAAACTATGGATCCTCGGCCTGCCGAACGCGGAAGTGTACATTGGGGCAAGTATATTCAGGGCGAGAGCACCGGGGCGCAAAAGTCCTCGGATGAAAATTCTGGCAACATCAGCGAAGTGGCGAAAAACTAATGAGCAACGCTGCATACAATCGTGAAATGGGGGCGCACGGTGCGGGCGATCGCATCGAGCCCCAACTTCCGGGCGGGGCGGAACATTACAGCGATCCTGTGATGGAACCCGAGCTATCGGCCGAGATGGTGCAAAGTACGCCGGAGCACGAGCGCGCGCGGCCGATCCCGCGAATCTCGATGCATGCGTTCTGCGAGGAGCCACGCACCGCTGAGGCGATCCAAGTCGCTGCATCCGATCGGCGACTGGCAAAGGCCCACGTGGCCGTCCATATGGGCGGTACGAGTGTTGCCATTGCCAACTACAACGGCGCTCCGACGCCAAACCTGATCATCATCGAGTCGGTGTCGGATGGTGTCGGTATGCTCGCCGAACTGGACAGCTTGGCGGAGTGCTGCGATGCCGGGACTAAGGTTATTGTGATCGGGCACCTCAACGACGTCATGCTCTATCGCGAGCTTATTCGACGTGGTGTCAGTGAATACGTCGTTGCGCCCGCCGAACCTCTGAAGATCATGGAGAGCATCTCCAATCTATACAATGATCCGGAAGCCGATCCTGTGGGGCACGTCTTTGCATTCGTAGGGGCCAAGGGCGGATCTGGCTCGAGCACGGTTTGCCACAATACGGCGTGGTCGATTTCGGAATTGCTGGCGACCGATGTGGTCATTGCCGACCTCGACTTGCCATTCGGTACGGCCGGTCTCGACTTTAACCAAGATCCGGTGCAGGGGGTTGCTGATGCCCTTTCTTCTCCCGATCGCCTCGATGAGGTTCTTCTCGACCGGCTGCTTTCGAAGTGCACCGAGCATTTGAGCCTGTTTGCGGCGCCGGGGCTTCTTGATCGCGACTATGACATCGCGCCCGAGGCCTATGATTGGGTGATCGATGTGGTGCGCCAGAACGTTCCCTATCTGGCTGTCGATATTCCCCATGTCTGGACGGCATGGACACGCCAGCAGTTGATGCAAGCCGATGAAATCGTCATTACGGCCACGCCGGACTTGGCGAGCTTGCGAAACGCCAAAAACTTGGTCGATTTGCTCAAAGAAAATCGACACAATGATCGTCCGCCGCATCTTGTCATCAATCAAGTTGGCGTGCCGAAGCGCCCGGAGATACCGGCGAACGAATTTGCTGACGCGTTGAGCATTCACAACTACATGCTCATCGAGTTCGACAGTGAGACTTTCGGTACTGCTTGCAACAACGGACAGATGATCGCCGAACTTTCGGATCGGGCTAAAGCCGCCGAGCAGTTCCGCGAACTGGCTCTCGCGGTTTGTCACCGAAGCGAGCAAAAGAAGCCGGAACCAAACTCACTGCTGCGACCGTTACTCAACAAGCTCAATCTAAAGAAGGCTGGAGCCTAAACAATGTTCGGAAAGCGCATCGGTGACGAGGGTGTTCAACGGCGCGCCGTCGCGCCAATACAGCCGGCGCCACCGCAGAAAGGAACGCCCGCCAGTGCCGCCCCGGCGCACGCGCCACCTGTGAAATCTGGCCCTGTAGCAGAGCCGCCAACGGCAGTGGCGGCCGGAGAAGCGTTGGGCGGTGGTAGCACGGAGCGACGTCATTCGGAAGAATATTACGACGTCAAAACCACCGTCTTCAATGCGCTGATCGATACGATTGACCTCACGCAGCTCGCCAAGCTCGATGCTGAGGCGGCGCGTGAGGAAATTCGTGACATTGTCGCAGAGATCATCCAGATCAAGAATGTCGTCATGTCGATCGCCGAGCAAGAGGAACTGCTCGAGGACATTTGCAACGACGTCCTTGGCTATGGACCACTGGAGCCCTTGCTGGCGCGCGACGACATTGCGGATATTATGGTGAACGGAGCCACCAACTGCTTTATCGAGGTCGACGGCAAGGTATCGGAGACCAATGTTCGGTTCGCCGACAATTCTCAGCTGATGAACATTTGCCAGCGAATTGTCAGTCAGGTGGGGCGGCGGGTCGACG